>CACZQU010000390.1 GCA_902783305.1 uncultured Lachnospiraceae bacterium
CCATATTCAAAGAGAATACGAGAAATCAACGATACTGTAATGCTCAAGACATCAAAAGGCACACCGCTTAAATCGAGTATTGTGACATTGGATTTGTTATCTCCATAGTCAATCAGAGTTCTTAAAACATCTTCAAAGGTTGTAGTACTCGATGCATCCCCGAGCAGAAAATCTAAACGTCGATCAGCAAGCTTATTCTCAAAGCGACTGACAAAATTGCTTAGTTTCCCTACAAGCGGCCCTTGCCGTGTTCCCTCTCTTTCAATCGTATTCTTGAATCGAGCATGTTCCAAAACCTCTTTGATCTCAAACATCACCGGCGAATCAAAGTGAATCTTCTCCTTCAGTACTTCGTCTCCCGTGAAGTGTTCCTTCTTGCTCTTTACAACTGCTTCTTTAAAAACGTTTCTCTGATTGTGGTCATTCGCCTCGGTATCTATGAATAGTTCCTGTAATTCATCACTATTGAGAAGCCAATATGGCAACTTCAAATTCGTGATATCTATGAACCTTGCGTCTGGAAAAGCAGCTTTATATTCGGAATGGATATCAAAGATAATCACATGTGAATTATTCAATCCCTCATACTCACCGTTCTTCCCTTTCACCGCATTCTGAATGATCTTAGCGACTGTGTGCGATTTTCCAGATCCAGTTGATCCCACGATAGCAATATGCTTATTAAAAAATCTATCCCCATCCACAGGAACACTTATATCTTTATTCGTCGAAAGCTTTGCAAAGGAAAACTTCTTCGATTCCGGCAATGATTCCTCGAAGATTTTCTGTATTTCTTCCATCTTTGCCGGTTCGACCTTTTTCGGCGGAATTGCCAGTGTATCTCCGCCTCGTTCAAAAACATCACCTCGAATGATGCCAAGCGGATTCGCCTCCAGGATATACTTCCGTTTTGGTTCATCATCCGGAGTATTTGAAACTTCAATAGTGAAGTTTTCAATGACAGCGATCATTACAGCGTTATCATTATCAGCAATACGAAGATAAGAACCGACGCGAAGTCGTTCCTCAGCTATTGCGAAATCCTCAATATTATCAACAGAGATTCTTACCTTATCTGGAAATACTGCTATGACCTCTGCTGTCATTTTTTCTTGATCCATCATTGACTCCTTACACTATCTTTAGGACATCCATGGTTCTCTGAATTTGAAAGGCTTTACCCAGCCTGCTGCCCGGATCATAAAATCTCTTTTTTACATAAAACTGATATACTGCTGTTCCTGTGTTACATTCTGAAAGGACTGTCTCGACCTCTGAGGCTTTGTTGATGAGCTTAACATTGATCCCCAGGAAATTATTTATGGGGCGTACAAGGGACGCTGGTCTGAATATTGCCCCTTTATAATCATATCCATCCCAGAAGTAACACATGTTCTCTACCAATAGCTGCTTAATAGCCTTAAGTCTCTCCTCCGTTATGCCATGGATATAGACATACGGACAGAACGGATTCGTTTCTCTTTTCGAGCATCTACTTCATTTGCGTCCGATCTCCATAATCAGATGAACCATATCAGCATCAGTGGTGCTATCATCGTTCTCTATCAGGAAAAATCGGTTCAACGGTGAAATATTGACTGGTGAGAAGAACTGTTTACGGACAGCTCTGTAGTATTTTTCAAATCCTATATACTCGATATACCACTTATCAAACAGATTCTTTTTCGTCCCTATGGAGATCATAAACTGCAGCCTATTGACCGTTCTTGCTGACTTCGTCTTCTTTACAGCAACCTCTTTCACGAAGGCCACAGCATTGTTGTAATAGAAGTACCTGGCATCGTATTCTGTACATCCGAGAACTAACTGCAGCTGGCTAATGATTTCCTCGATCTGATCTTCATACGAATTAGCATCGAGCTGAAGCTGGAGACGATTCAGGAACTTCTTTATGTCCGAATCTGTGAGGTTTAGATCTTCGTGGAGCTTTATCCTTCTCCCCTTCTCCGTAAATGTTAAGAACTTCTCCTTGGCGTAATCCACAGTGATTTCATCTGGAATTGAATTCTGTCTTGACTTGTAATGCCCGAAGAGAACGTAGTTGAAGTTCGCCATTTTATACTCTGCGAAATGTCTTAGCATTGGACGCAGTGCCTCTCCAACCACGGACGGTGAACAGGACGTTCCTTCGTAGTACTTGCATTGAACTGCTTCTGTGCCTGTAAATGAAGTAACATCAACATCTTCGACTCCCTCAATGCACACAGAAGCGTCATCATTCTGAAGATAAAGAAGCCGAAGAACATAATAATCAAATTGAAAATAATATCCTTTGATTGTGCTTATCGCTTCTCTACTTCTTGGCATAAAATAATCCTCACTATTTCATCTTCCGTCGGCCTATGATCCGTATAATGTACCCTTTTCACAGAAGCCCGTTCCCTACTTCTCTCGACTTCAAAGTGATACGCTTGCCCCTCGTCATCCTTTGCAATAATATCCAGTCTAAGACCTCTGCCATAAATGTTTGACATGAAGAACTGGGCTTTTGAATCTATGACAGTAATGTCATCGCGGTCCAGAATCACTCTTATGAGGAATTCAGTTTCTTCTTTTTTGCCATCAAATACGGCAGACATGAACGTATCGTCGAACATTCGAAATTCTTTTACTGCTTCCAGATTCTTTTCAATGTCTGTCACAGTCATTCACATTTGCCCTCCTTCTGATGGCAATTTCATGCGTGTGAATTAATTAATCCTTTTATTTCAGTCTTGTACGCCCTGAGTATAGCATAAAACTGGTACCGATGCAAGATAGAAAAAATGCAAAAATCGGTGTGAAAAAATGCAAAAATCGGCGTGAGAGCCACACTTGCAAGTAGAAACAGCCGCACCGTAACGGAGAAACAGCCACACTTTCACGCAGTAAAGCCGCACAACAAAAATGCGGCAGTTTCCTGCCGCTGAGTCAGTTAGATAGAAGTGGGGCGAATAATCGGGGAACAGGATATCGTAATCCACGCAGGACTCGGTATCCATATGGTGAGAAGGATTGAAGGCAGAGCCGGGATCCATGGAGATATCGATGGCCAGAGACGCGATGTCGACGCTATGGCCCTTCAATCACTCGAGGGC
>CACZQU010000391.1 GCA_902783305.1 uncultured Lachnospiraceae bacterium
CCGGATCCAATGGAAAAGCCATTGAAAAAGAATACCAGCATATTAACGATCATAGTGGTAGAGCCTACGGCAGCCAGAGCCTGCTTGCTGACGAAATTACCTACAACGATGACATCGACAGTGTTGTAGAGCATCTGGAATATATTACCTACCATCAGAGGAAGGGAAAAAAGCAGAAGCTGCCTGAGAATAGAACCGCTTGTCATATCCCGGGCAGCACTGCTGAAGTGGAGGTGAGGCATAATCATGATGTTTATCCTTCTGGTTTGATGCTTTCCACTTCTACCCCGTTGGGATCTTCAAGGAGGATATTGTGGCAATGCAGCTTTTCGACCCATGCCGTCTCCTGCGTGATATGGATGCCTGCTTCACGGCACCTGGTTACGATCTCTTCCAGAGAATCTGTCTCCAGACAGAAATGCCGGTACATACCCTGTCTTTTTACCTCTGCCGGCAAGGAGGGAATCTTTTCATCGTACTGGATCAGTTCCAGCCTTACATTCTGAGGAAGCTGGAAATATGTCAGGGTGTGATCCCCCATATCGACATAACCACAGGGCTCGAGACCCAATACGGTCTGATAAAAGAATTCTGATGCTTCAAGATCAGTGACATTGATAGTGATGTGATTTAATCCGGTAATAAGCATAGGAAATCCTCCTTGGTCTTACTTCTCTCCGTCTTCTGCGTCCTCCTGAGCTGCCCAGTTCGCCCGTTCCTTGATGCTCTTTTTGGGTGCGGGCGGAGCCTCCTTCCGGACAGGTGACCGTCCTGGATGGACCGCGAGAATACGTTTCGGATCTGCTTTTGCCATCTTTCTCATCTGCCAGGCGCTCCACAGCAGTACCAGAGGCAGGAGGATAGAGTTAATCAGCACGGAAAGCATGAGCCCGCCGCGCAGAAGCAGGAAAACCACAAAGATCAATTCCCAGCCTGTAAGTATAAGGGCAGCGGTAAAAGTGATCTTTGATTTATCCACACGGTTGGAAAGAATGGCGCAGGTCATGCCGGCAAGAATCTCAACCACTGCAGTGATCATGTAAAAAATCCCGAAAGTACGCAGATCTGAGCTTGTCAGGCCGGATTTATTCATCTCTTCGATAAAAAGACCGAGATCAAATTCCTGACCGGCAGATTCAGCCGGTTTCTCACTTTCTGATTCAGCCGGTTTTCCCTCCGCAGCGTTGTGATCCGCTTCTGAAGCCGGTTCTGAAGCCTCCTCTGAAACCGCTTCTGTGTTGCCATCAGCAGGACTTTTCGGGGTATCCTCCGAAGCATCTTCCTGTGTTGTCTGTGCAGGGGAGGCATACTCAATCACAAGGTCTGCCAGACTCAGCCAGCTCAGCCCTGTCCTTGCGGAAGAACTGACTGCGTTAACCACCAGCAGAATGCCGGCGGCCAGGAGCAGAAGCCTTGCGTTAAGCCCTCTTTTTATCTCTTTTGCTTTATCGTTCTGTTCCATATGGTATCCCTTTCCTCCAACCTTAAAATCCACCCTTCCTGTTTTGCTGAATACCCTGTGTCAAATGCTTTCAGTATACAGCTTCGGCCTCTGCAAGAGCCTCTGCTAATCCCTGGGGCAGGTCACAGGTCATCCAGGCTGCCATTCTCCTGACAGGATCTTTTATTTTCTGCGCGATCTCCAGCATGCGGTCCTTGTCCATGTTTGCCATACGGACAGGAAGCAGCAGATCGTAGAGCTTCTGTTCAATGGACAGTGCCGGCGGAAGCGGATAGCTGTTCCAACGGATCAAAGCTTCTCTCCCGGGCTGAACGTCAAGTGTCAGCCGCATTGTCCTTGTTTCAGGTTCATATACTGCTTCATATCCACAGGTAACTTCATCCGGCAGCTGATTCCCGATCCCGACGATTTCCATCTCCAGGACACGATCTTCAGGCAGGAGAGACAAATCTCCCCTGGCGGCTTCAAGAAGGATCTGCAGACCGTTTCCTTCTCCGGTCACGGTTTTCTTTTCTTCTATTACAGAACTCTCTGCGGCTGCATTCACAGGCTGTCCGATAATTCTGCACAGGGTTTCACATTTCTGATATCCTTCACTTCCTGGTCTTTTAGTATTGTCTTCCAGGAGCAGGCAATTTCCGTCCTGTCCTGCAAAAATCCGCATTTTCAGCCGCCTGGGCAGAGGACATCCGTTTTCCGGTTTATCAGCTCCATCCATAGGAATGATCGTACCGGTACGGACAAAGACCGGAATCTCATCCAGCCTGCGATATACCTTGATA
>CACZQU010000392.1 GCA_902783305.1 uncultured Lachnospiraceae bacterium
CGAGAGATAACGGATCTTTGGGCATCTTCCGGATCATCCTGATCCCGGCGTCCAGAATCAGTATTCCGACCGCGATCTTGATTCCCATAAAAGCATGAGATATCCATGAGATCTCCAGAAAGCTGTCCAGAAAGCCTGAGATCAGAAAAATGATGCAAAAGGAGGGGAGGACCATTCCCACTGTCGCTGCAGCCGCACCGATGAAGCCCTTCTGCTGATATCCGACATAAGAAGCACAATTGACAGCAATCGGTCCCGGAGTGGACTCGGCTATCACCGTGATATTCATCATCTCATCGTGGGTAATCCATTTTTTCCGTTCCACGCAGGTATGGTCAATCAGCGAGATCATGGCATATCCTCCGCCAAAGGTAAAGCATCCGATTCTGGCAAATGTCACAAAAAGATCGAGCAGCAGATTCATCATTCCATTCTCCGGTATCTGATAATATGTAAGTTTTTCTCGCATCTTTCATCTGTTATCCTACTCAAATTTCTGCGATACGTCAATAACCAATCCTGCAGACGGAGAGACGGAGAAGCGTATTGCGCCCCCAAAACCATAGTTGTCAGTTAGAACATGGCATGCTATAATCATCTTTGTCAAAAATAACCGTTCTGTTTCTTTTAAGGAGGCTTTATGAAAATGACATTGAAGAAAGCCGCCGCTCTTTTCAGCGCGGCTGTTCTGGCGTCCGGTTTGCTGAGTATGAGTGCTGCTGCCAGTGAAAGCAAAGGGCTCGACATCTGCATCATCACCTCCACCGGAGTGGACGATGGTTCCTTTAATCAGGATTGCTATGAAGGGATCAAAACCTTCCTTGAGACTCATGATGACTGTTCCGTTAAGGATATCAAAGAGTCGGATTACGCGCAGCTGGTTCCCACCGTGGAGAAATCGGTCGGTGATTTTGATGTGTTTGTCCTTCCGGGATTCAACTTTGCCGGCATCGGCGACATTGCCCTCAACAATCCGGATAAATACTTTCTGGTCGTCGACTCCACCATTCAGGACAGTGAAGGCAACCCGGTTTCCGCAGACAACGTTTACACCATGACCTTCAAGGAACAGGAGGGTGGTTTCTTTGCCGGTCTCGCCGCAGCGCTGACCACCTCAAGCAATAAGGTTGCGGTAGTAAACGGCATGGCATTCCCTTCCAATGTGAACTATGAATACGGATTTATGTGCGGCGTCAACTATGCAAACGCCAGATACGGCACTTCTGCTGAAATCGTAGAGCTTCCCTCCTATGCCGGTACGGATCTTTCCGGGAATAATGTAGGCGGAAACTATGTGGGTGATTTCGGCGATGAAGCTACCGGAAAGGTTGTAGGCGAAGCCCTTATTGACCAGGGCTGCGATGTCCTCTTTGTGGCTGCCGGCGCCTCCGGCAATGGTGTGTTCACGGCTGCCAAGGAAGCCAGCGGCGTATATGTCATCGGATGTGATGTTGACCAGTATTCTGACGGCGCTGACGGCGACGGCAACATCATTCTCACCTCCTCCCTTAAGGTTATGCACTCCAATGTAACCAGACAGCTTGAGGCGGTGTATGACGGTACTTTCACCGGGGAGGATGCTCTTCTCGGCGCTGACACCGACTCCACAGGCTATGTTTCCGAGGAAGGCCGTCAGCAGCTCAGTGAAGATGCTCTGGCAAAGATGGCGGAGTGCTACGAGCTGGTGAAGGCAGGCGAGATCATCCCGGCTTCCGGAACCGAATACGCAACAGACGATTTTCCAGGCCTTGACTGACCGATTAAATGGCCTCCCCTCCACAAAGGCGGGGAGGCCTTTCTTTGACATGAAGGTTACTTTTCACGGCTTAGGAGCTGTGCATAAAATAACCTGCACAGATCCTTATCTGTACCGCCACGCGCGGTGAGGATCCGGCCGAAATGTAATAATGAGGTGATTGTATGAGTGAATACATCGTTGAGATGCGCCACATCACCAAGCGTTTTCCCGGTATCGTCGCCAATGACGATATTTCCCTCAGCATCCGAAAAGGGGAAGTGTATGCGCTGCTGGGGGAGAACGGTGCCGGAAAATCAACGCTCATGAGTATGCTGTTTGGCATGTACGAGCCGGACCGCGGTGAGATCCTGGTAAACGGCAAACCCGTGGTCTTCCACTCCTCAACGGATGCAGCGGCACACAGCATCGGTATGGTGCATCAGCATTTTACGCTGGTAGACAATTATACCATCGCGGAGAACATTGTGCTCGGCATAGTGCCGATGAAAAAGAAGTTCGGTTTTCTTCCCTGGACAGATATGAAAAAGGCGAACCGGGAAATCGCAGAGCTGTCCGCAAAATACGGTCTCGAGGTCAATCCTTCCGACCTGATTCAGGATGTTCAGGTTTCTGTGCGGCAAAGGGTGGAAATTCTCAAGATGCTGTACCGAAAAGCCGAAATCATGATCTTCGATGAGCCTACTGCAGTCCTTACTCCTCAGGAGATCGATTACCTCCTGAAGATCATAGATGGTCTCAGAAGGGATGGCAAGACGATCATCCTGATCACACACAAAATTGAAGAGATCAAACGGATCGCGGATCGCTGTGCCATCCTGAGAGATGGACGTCTTGTCGCCGTCCGGGATGTCAGCGGACTGTCTGTACAGGAGATGGCGGATCTGATGGTAGGCCGTCAGGTAAGTTTTACGCGTGAAAAAACACAGCCGCGTTTCACCGACGATATTCTGACGGTAGAGCACCTGAGCGTGAAAAACGAGCATAATTTTGAAGTGGTAAAGGATGTGTCTTTCCGGATAAGAGGCGGCGAAATCTTTGCTGTCGCAGGGGTTTCCGGAAACGGACAGACCGAGATCGCGGATGCCGTCGCCGGACTTGTGAAGATTTCCTCAGGGAAAATCGACCTCGATGGTAAAGACATCACCCAGTCCAGTGTCCGGGAGAGGGCCAGGGCCGGCATTTCCTATATTCCTGAGGACCGGCAGCAGACAGGCCTGGTTCTGGATTTCTTCCTGAGAGACAACCTGGCACTGAGGAAGTATTCCAGAGAGCCGTTTTCCGGAAAGGGCATCCTGAAACATGACCAGTTTCTGAAATACGCCCAGGAGCTCATCGATCGCTATGATATCCGGTGCGCGGAAGGTCCGGACACCATTGTCCGTTCCATGTCCGGAGGAAATCAGCAGAAGGCCATCATCGGCCGGGAGATCGAGGAGCATGGAAAGCTGATCATCTTTGTGCAGCCCACAAGAGGTCTTGACATCGGCGCAATCGAAAACATCCACAGACAGATCCTGGAAGAAAGGGAGCGCGGAGCTGCCATCCTTCTCATCTCTCTGGAGCTCGATGAGATCATGAAGCTGGCGGATACCATCGGGATCATTTACCGGGGAGAGCTTCTGAAAACCGCGCCCGCCAAAGAGCTGACCTCTCACGACGTGGGTCGGTACATGATGGGGGTGAAGGAAATATGAAAACGAAGAAGCATTTTCTGGCGGACCGTCTTACCGGTCGCCATGCATCCGTCTGGGTCTGTGTACTGTCTGTCCTGCTGACGCTGTTCACTGCCGGCTTCCTGCTTTTTGCCATGGGCAGGAATCCTTTTGCCGCTTTTTATCACTTCCTGCAGGGCTGCGGTCTGGCGCCCAAGGCAAACTACGGCGGAGGAAGCGGTATGCTCTCA
>CACZQU010000393.1 GCA_902783305.1 uncultured Lachnospiraceae bacterium
AATACGAATATAGGGGCAGGACCCGGGGAGCGCGAAGCGCGGAACAATCCGTAGGAGTCATTTTGCACTGCAATCACTTATTGATTGCGTGAGGGGGGGACGCCAGTGAGCAGACAGACAGGGAAACCGGCATATCCGGAGAGGATTGAGTGGAAATGGAGAGATTATTTCTCCGATCAGGTCCTGGAGGCGGGACTGAAGGACGAAAAAAACGGGGTGATGGAGCAGTTCCGGAGTGACGCAGACCACCGGACGGCTTCAGGATATTCGAGGGGGAATTTTTATGTCCGGGTGAGTCAGATTCCGACAAGCTATATCGAATGTCTGGAATATGAACCCTGGATCGAAAAGGATTACTGGGGAAATACCCAGAAGAATAACGGCGGAAGATATCAGTGCTCCTGTTCGATCGGAAGAAACGGGGGACTGTGCCGCCACCTCGCCAATCTTCTGATTCACCTGGAAAAGGTTCACGGTATTTTTGAATTTGAAGCGACCGCGGAGGAACGAAAGCGTATTGAACAGATAGAAGAGGAGAGGCGTCTGAGGGAACAGAGGGAAGAGCTCGAGCGCAAAAGAAAAGAGGAAGAGGAGAAAAAGAAAGAGAGGATGCTTCCGGTTTCCTCTGTGCTCGCTCCGTTTGTCCGTCCGGTACCCGCCGGAACCGTATTCAACCCGGAGCTTCTGGCCGGCGAGGTTGAAACCAGCGAATATGACAGGGAAAATGCTCTCGCGATTCTGAAGCAGGGAGAGGAGGTTGTTATCCAGACCGGGACATCCTATGACGGAATGGGGAATCAGATCCTGGTCTGCTCCGGGGAGGCCGCAGGAGCCCGTGTCAGTATGGAGCTTGGCCGGGAAGAAATCGAAAAGATGTCCTGTTCCTGTGGGAGAAGCCGGGAGAAGATGGATTTTTATTCTTACTGGTCGAATACCACCCCTTCCGCGAAAATGTGCGCCCATGCCATTGTCTTTTATATTTCCCTGTGGGACCGGATCATAAAGGAAAACCCAGGAGATGAGACGGACCGTAAAGCCGCAAGGCTGCTTTCCCTGTTTACACAGGAGGATATTCCGGCAGAGAACTCTTTTGAACAGCAGGCGGCGCCGGCAAAGAAGGCAGAAATGGTGTTTCTCATGCCGAAAATCACACCGGAAAAGGATACCGGAAAATTCCAGCTTTCCTTTGAAATCGGGATGGTCAAAGGAAAAGGATACAACCTCCGCAGTCTTGAGAACCTGGTGGACTGTGTGGAGGGAGAGAAGGTTTTTTCCCTTTCCAAAACCAGCTCCCTGGATTTTTCCCGGTGGACCTTCACCCGGGATACGGAAAAATGGTATGACTTTATTGCGTCACGGGTCCGTACCGTCCGGAACGTCAATCAGAAAATGGAACGGAGCTATTACTATTCCCCAAGACATCTTTCGACCGGCTCCAGTATCCCGCTCGAAGGGAGCGATCTCGATATCGTCTATGACCTGACGCAGGGAGGGGATATCCTGTATCAGTTCGCCGGAAAGGGAAAAGGAGAGAATATCCATGTCGGGACGGGACATGTACAGATCAGTATTCATATGTCTCCGATCCGCAAAGAAAAGGTTCTGAAGGGGATCCGTTTAACCGGGATCATTCCCAGGTTTCTCAGGGGAAACCAACAGCAGTATATTCTGGATTTTACACAGTTCGGGAGAGTGCCGGAGGAGGAGATTGCCTTACTGAAGCCTTATCTGGAGATCTCAGGAGGCAGAGAATCCTTCTCCTGCGTGATCGGCCATAAAAAACTCCCGGAGTTTTACTACCGGATCCTTCCTGAATGGCGCAGCAGCCCGCACATCCTTCTGGACGACGATGTGGGAGAGGAGGCATTCACGGTATTGCCTCCGGAACCGGTATTTGTTTTTTACCTTGACCTCGAGGGTGATCTGGTGACGTGCCGCGCGGCGGTATCCTATGGTGATACCACCTTTTCCACCGGCTTTTATCATCAGGATCAGACAGACGCAAAGAGGGACAAGGATCAGGAAAACCGGGTTATGGGGATGATTACGCACTTCTTTCCCCAGGCAGATTCCTCGAGGCTGATGTATACGGCTGATGCCGGCGAAGAAAATCTGATCCGCATCCTTATCGACGGAGTGGCTGTGCTTGGCAGGTACGGAGAGGTAAAAGGGAGCGAGGTTTTTGAGAGAGTTCACGTCCGTCCGGCGCCCCAGACCCGTTTTTCCGTGGAAATCGAGGGCGGCCTTCTGGATCTTTCCATCCGGACGAAGGATATGACGCAGACAGAACTGCTGGAGCTTTTAGACAGCTACCGGAAGAGAAAGCGGTGGCACCGGCTGAAGAGCGGTGATTTTGTGGATCTGCGGGAGGCTGATCAGTTCCTGGAGATCGAAGAGCTCGCCAGTGCCATGGAGGTGGATCTTGACCAGCTTGTCAAGGGAGGCGTGAAGCTGCCGAAATACCGCGGGTTATATGTGGATAAGCTCCTGGAGAGCCATGACGCGGTAGCGGCTTCCCGGGACCGGAATTTTAAGGCCCTGGTCCGTTCCTTCAGGACCATAAGGGATTCGGATTTCGAGGTTTCGGAGGAGCTGGCGGATGTGATGAGACCCTACCAGGTCTATGGCTTTCGCTGGCTGTCGACATTGGCACAGGCCGGGTTCGGAGGTATCCTGGCGGACGAGATGGGACTGGGGAAAACGGTACAGATGCTGTCCCTGATCCAGAGCATGAAAAGGGCAGGAGAGACGAAGCCTTCTCTCGTCGTGTGTCCCGCTTCCCTGGTATATAACTGGAAGGAAGAATGTGCCCGCTTTACTCCCGGGCTGAAGGTTGAGACGGTCGCGGGAACTCTGCCGCAGCGCAAAGCACTTTTGAAAAGCGCGGGCACACAGGATGGGGCAGATCTTTATGTAACCTCCTATGACGCACTCAAGAGGGATATCACACTGTATGATGAAAAGCTGTTTTCCAGTGTCGTCCTGGATGAGGCACAGTACATCAAAAACCAGAAGGCGGCGGTTTCCAGGGCGGTAAAGGTACTGCAGACCGAACATCGCTTCGCGCTGACAGGGACACCGATCGAAAACCGGCTTTCTGAGCTTTGGAGTATATTTGATTTCCTGATGCCTGGTTTTCTGTATACCTCCTCGGAATTTGCCAGCCGGTATGAAGGTCCGATTATGAAGTATAAGGATGAAAAAGCGACGGCGAAGCTGGCGCGGATGACAGAGCCTTTCATTCTCCGGCGGAAAAAGACCGATGTGCTGAAGGACCTGCCGGAAAAGCTGGAGGAAACCCAAAGCGCGGCGATGGATACGGATCAGCAGAGGATCTATGATGCCCAGGTGGTTCATATGAAGGAGGTTCTGGCGTCCTCCGGAGATAATGGAGAGGACCGGATCCGGATTCTGGCCGAAATCACCCGCCTCAGGCAGATCTGCTGTGATCCGTCCCTGGTTTTCGAGGATTACAAAGGATCCAGTACAAAGCGGGAAGCCTGCCTGGATCTGGTGGAGAGCGCAATCGACGGTGGACACCGGATGCTTCTTTTTTCCCAGTTCACCTCCATGCTGGCTCTGCTGGCGGAGGATTTAAAGAAAGCGGGGATAGCATATTATACGATCACAGGCAGTACGCCCAAGCAGGAAAGAATCCAGCTGGTGAATGCCTTCAACGAAGGAGAGGTCCCGGTGTTCCTCATTTCTCTCAAAGCGGGAGGGACAGGTCTGAATCTGACGGGAGCGGATGTGGTGATCCACTACGATCCCTGGTGGAACCTGGCCGTCCAGAATCAGGCCACGGACCGGGCGCACCGGATCGGCCAGACAAAGCAGGTCACGGTGGTGAAGCTGATCGCCGCGGGTACGATTGAGGAAAAAATCCTGCAGCTGCAGGAGGCGAAAAAAGACCTGGCGGACGCGATTATGGGAGGGGAAGGAAATTCCCTGATGAGGATGTCCAGGGAGGAGCTGCTTGAGCTGATTTCATAAATCATTCCGGATTTCTTCCTTGACAAATCCAAAAAAACTGTGTTATAGTCAATGAAACAGAAACGTTTCGGTTTTGTATGGGTATCGTGAAGGAGGGCTTTTATGATTCTGACAGTGACAGCAAACGCTGCGATCGACAAACGCTATGTGACAAAGAGCTTTGACGTGGGAAGCGTCAACCGGGTGATTTCCTGTGCGGCGAACGCGGGAGGAAAGGGAATCAATGTGAGCCGGGTTGCCGCGATCGCGGGGGAGAAGGTCACCGCAACCGGCTTTCTGGGAGGACACGCCGGCAAATTTATCGAGGAGAGGATTCACCGGCGCGGGATCCGGGGAGATTTCGTCTGGTGCGAGGGGGAAAGCCGTACCTGCATC
>CACZQU010000394.1 GCA_902783305.1 uncultured Lachnospiraceae bacterium
CTAAACGCGTGCCACTGGCACGCAGCAACCCACTCCATACGAATATAGGGGCGTGCAAAGAATCCATCGCTCCACTTACGAGCAAGCTCGCAGTGGAGCATGGCTTTTTGCACTGGAGTCATATCCTATGGTATAGGCCGAAAGCACAGAAATAATCTCATCCGGATCCAGAGTGCTTCCAGTTTCAGTATTCATCCGTCCAGTCCAAAAAACAGCCCAAAGACATCACTAATATACTATACTTCAGCGATGATTGCAAGATCTTTCTCCCGTAACCAGTACTATTCCCGGCTTAACTGTAAAGCCGCGCGAATGATCAGCTTAGCTGATGAATAAACAACCCGCTGCGGAGCTTCGGTTCAAACCAGGTGGATTTCGGAGGCATTCTTTTTCCCGCGTCTGCAATCGCCATCAGTTCCTCAATGGACGTCGGAAACATAACAAACGCAGCCCCGCCTGTCTCATCTGCCAGCCTGACGATATCCTCTTCCCGGCAGATTCCTCCGGCAAACCGGATCCGGCTGTCTGACCGGGGATCCCTGATCCCCAGCAGCGGTCCCAGGACAAGCTCCTGAAGGATGGAGACATCAAGCTGTCCCACTTCATCCTTCCCTTCGTAAGAAGCAGGGAGAGCTTTCAGAAGATACCAGCTGCCACCTTGATACATCCGGACCGTATGCCTTTCCTTCAGCGTTTCATCCGGGCCGGAAGGATACACATCATACCATCGCCTGATTTTCCGAAGAAATTCCTCACGGCTGAGCCCGTTCAGATCCTTCACGATCCTGTGGTATCCGAGGATCGTCATCTCATCAAAGGGGAAAACCACGCTGAGAAAATAATTGAATTCCTCGGTTCCTGCGTAGTCCGGGTGAGATTCTCTCCTCTTTAAAGCGACTTTCACAGCGGAAGCAGCCCTGTGGTGGCCATCCGCTATATAAAAAGAAGGAATCCCGTCAAATATTCCTCTCATGGAGCGGATTGTTTTCTCCTCGTCGATCACCCAGCACCTGTGTCCGATTCCGTCCTCCGAAACAAAATCATAGACAGGCTGATGTGTTTTCTTCCATGTGCCCACCAGATTTTTCAGGTCCTCAGGATACCTGGCCACCAGAAAAATCGGTCCGGTATTCGCATCGCAGACATCCACATGACGGATCCTGTCCAGCTCTTTCTCTTCCCGGGTCAGCTCATGTTTTTTCACCACATCCGTCAGATAATCATCGACGGACGCACAGCCGACGATCCCTGTCTGGATTTTTCCCAGTCTGTTCTGCTCATAAATATAATAACAAGGGACAGGATCCTTGTTCAGCACACCTTCTGCGATCATCGTCCGAAGATTTTCCCTGGCTTTCGCATAAACCTCCGGAGCATAGATATCTGCAGAAGGATCCAGATCGATCTCCGCCCGGTCGATATGCAAAAAGGAATCCGGGTTGGCATCCCCTATCGCTCTTGCCTCATACCGGTCTACCACATCATAGGGGAGAGCAGCCACCCTGGCCGCTTTCTCAGTCCTGGGCCGAACCGCTTTAAAAGGCATCAGTTTCGCCATAAATACACCTCAATTGTAAACACAGGTTTTTGCCTGACTGAATTTCTATCGTATAAATGCTGTCAATACGGCAAGTGTAAGCAGCGTAATCATTTCCATATTCCGTTGACATCTGCCGTAAAGGTTCCCGTTCATCCCTCCGTATCTCCGGACAGGCCATCGGCGGAACCACAAAAAATACAGTATTCCCACATCAAGACAAACCAGCCCATATAAGGGCTTTATCATTATCATTCCCATCGTAATGGTGACAATCCACAGATACAGAGCGGCCTTCATTTCCTTCGCCTTCGGAACCGCGTAATCGCAGGCCGATGTCGTACCGGTGTCAGCCTCCCGGGACATACACACATCTCCTGTTGTCTCACCGGTTTCCCTCTTCTCAGCCGGACAATGATTTCCACTGTCTTCATCGGGTTTTATCCCCGGGCAGTTCAGAAGAATCAGAGCCCCGAAAGCTCTCAGCAGCATATACGCCATAGCCGTCACAGTCAGTGCTTCCCTGCTCCGGATGATCTGGCAGAAGGAAACGATAACGATGACGTAATATCTGAAGAAAATCAGCCCCGGCTCCCCGGAAAGCCCATTCGGGCAGGTATCTTTGAAGGCCGTCAGCGGAATCAGACTCAGCATCGCTCCTGCAAAAGCTCTGTCAAAGCTCCCTTTGCTGAAAAACCATGCCCCAAGAATGATCAGCAGACATACCGGCAGGCCTGTCAGCGGAAGACAAGCCGTCAGATAACGGGTGGATTCTTCATCATATCGTACTTTGTAAACCGGAAATCTCGTATAACGGCTGAGTGCTGCCTTACTGTTATCAATCAGCACCTTTCCGAAGATCCGCATTTTTTCCATGCGTTCTTTCATTTTCTGGACTATCCTTTGTAAAGATTAAAAATTTACTGAAAATATAATTCAGGACTAAAACGACAAACTGGATGACCAGCTTTCCCGCCATGTCCCAAAGACCCATTTTCTCAACCAGGAGCCAGACCCCGCCAACTTCAATCACCATTGTAGAGGCCCGTGCTCCGAAAAATTTTCCCAGCTTGACCAGATGATTTTTCCATCCCTTTGTCTGATCCCGGAAAACAAAGCGGGAATTCACGACATAGGCAAACAGAATTGCCGTAATGACGGAGATCACATTCGCCGGAACCAATTCCATTCCAAGTTTTCGAAGCACATAAAAGCAGCCCAGGTTGACGAGAGTCGTGCATCCTCCGAAAAAAACATAGCGGAGGATGTCATTCTCATAAAGCTTACGAATCCACTTTTTCATGATTTATTATCCTGCTGAACGTTTCATAATTTTCATCATCTTTTGCGGAGTAGACTGCAAAAACAATCTGCAGGAAATACCCGTCAAATTCAGGCAGCACATTTTTCCAGGCTGCAGCGACTACCTTTGGATCATTCCTGAAAGCCCCGCAGCCGTGCGCCCCTGAAACGAAAAGCTCAATTCCGTTGGATGCCGCCACGCTGAGAATCCGCCTGGCTCTGTCCTGGTGAATGGCAAGCAGTTCCTCCTGAGGTATCCTGTCAGCGCCCGAAGCATCATCATTCCATGTCCTCAGGTTCGGCGCGGCACAGGAGATCACATCTGCTCTTCTCCATTCCTCCTCCGCCATTCTTTGCGGAATCTGCTGATCCGTTTTGCAGATCACGATGTCCGGCGTATAAATGCATCTGCCGGTATATCTTCTGCCGCCTTGCTTTCTGTGGTAATCATAATATCCTGGCTTTAGGGAGGGAGACGTAAGCACCGGATAAAGAGTTGAACACCGGCACAGGGCTTCCTCCTGAGCGCTTGCGCCACTTCTCACACCGCCTCCCGGATGTGTTGCGGACGCAAAGTTGAGTACCCCGACTCTCTTCCCTTCATGCTCCTTCATCAGTCTTTCGGCACATGCAAAGGTTCTTTCCCGGGTCACCGCGAATCCGGTTTTTTCAAATGGTTTATCCCCCGGCAGGGAAATCGGTTCATTTTCATCGTAAAGTCTGGTACCCTGAACGGATTTTCTGATCCACCGGCGGAGCTTTTCCGTGGAGCGGCACCAGGTCTCTGTGTCAAAAAAAACACGGCAGTTCACTTCTCTGGCCGTCATTCCTTATGATCCTCCTTCGGAGCTTTTGTTATTCTAATGTTCAGGCCTGATCCTCCTGAAACAGGATTTTCAGAATCTGATCAGCGCTCTTTCCCGCAAATCCGTCCGGATCCGTCATTACGGAATTGCCGGAAAGATCCCATCTCATCTGATGATAAGACGTCAGATAGGAAATATCCCGTGAGCAGGAAGGAAACATTCTGTACCACTTCGGACGGTAATTCTTCATATACCTGGCTGCCAGCCGCACGGCTTTGCTTGACCGGCTGCCTTCCGGAGTAGGCGTACCGCAGAGGATGACACCAGGAGGACTCGAATGTAAAATGACCACACTGCCGTCAGTGCACGAGCCAACCACGATCCAGACATGTCCGCTGTTGCACATGATGTCTCCTGCACGATAATCGTTTACCGATGAAGCAGGCCGGTAGGAACCCCACCCACGGCTGGCATAATTCCTGCACATTTTTTTCGCTTCCATGACATATCCTTTATGCCCATTCTGCGTATTCAGAATATTGTAAATGCACCAGCCCACAAAACCGGAGCAGTCCAGTCCATCATGGATCTGATATCGGGTATCCCGGTAATCATAGGAAGAATCCTGCATCTGGAAAAAACGCTCCCATTGTTCGCTTACGCCAATCGTTACTGCCTCTTTTCCGGCTCCTGTATCCGCTTCATTCCATCCGCCTCCCCAGACATACATCGTTCTGCCAAGAGGCTGCAGGCCTGTCTCCAGAAGTCGTTTCAGCGTAGATTTTCCTTTTTTCAGAGGAAGTGTGAATTTCATTACATCCGTCATCTTTGTATACCGGAATATACCGTTTTCAACCCGATACCCTCTCGCCTTGTAATAATACGTTTTACCCGGTGTAAGATTCCTCACCCATATGGCTCTGCTTCTGGTCCGGATAATCCGTTTAAATCCCTTATCTCTCCGGGTGCTCTGATACAGAAGGTATCCTGTGAGATCGTTTCTTTTGCGGACAGTAAATTTCAGGGAGGTTTTCCCTTTATACACGGAGATTACCGGCGGTGTCTCGCTGAAAACCGCCTTAAATGTCTGAGAAGCCATACAGGTTCGGCTTGCCGGCATCGTCATGAACAGGATGAAAGCCGCCAGTGAAAAATACCTGTAAACCGTTTTTTTCAGAATCATGTCATCCGTCTCCCCTTCTCCCGAATCATTTCTGTCAGGCCAGGCATTTCCAGCCTCAGCCGTTTTGATGTCTCCATACGACATTTGTATTGGAAATCAGCAGCCGATACGTCCCTGACCGTTTTATGGCAAACGGATACTTGCTGAGAGGAACAGCATGCAGCTGGTATCCTGTGTATTTTCTCTGCATCGTAATATCATACACATAAAACCTGTTTCCGAACGCCACCTCTGCCCAGCCATGCTCCCAGATCGGATCAGGGGAATAGGAATTCACGAATCCATAGGCAGCCCTTGCCGGATATCCCAGCACGCGGGCGATATAGGTCATCGCCACAGCTGACTGCATACAGTCTCCGGTTCCTCCCGAAAACATTCTCTTCGCCAGTTCAGGAAGAGTTTCCGGTGACAGCTCATAATAGTAGGAGGTGTAGTCAAAATTGTTGATCAGGTAGAGATAGCAGGTCTCCAGCTTCTCCTCCGGCGTCATGGAAGAATCTGTCACTCTGCGCACAAGAGCCACTGCCATTCGCACTGCAGTATCCCTGACTCTCTGACCGGTCCTGTCCACGTAATCGTACCCGCCCGCTTTGTTTCCCACGATACGGTTCGTCATCAGCCTTCCATAACGATTAAAATAGTATTCCTTTCCCTTGATCTTGTTCCAGCCGGTTACCCTTTTTCCCTGGACATAATAATACCGGAAGCTGTTCATCGTCTTCCATCCTGTCAAGCCTTTCGCGGCCGCCGGTTGTGTACTTCCCAAAGTGAAAAGCACGATCAGCGCAGAACACACCGCCAGACGCCTCAGGTACAGCCTTTTCATCACAGTAAAATCCTTTCTCCAGCCTTTATCCATCCGCAAACTGCCTGACGGATCACCAAATCATATACAAAGCTGTTACGGTACCTGAACCTTTGCTTTCCCGTCAATAGTGGAATAGATATCGAAGCCTCCATAGGAAGTTCCTTCTTTCTTTTTGCAAAGAGCCGCCTTGTCCACATACATCAGATTAACTTTTCCATTCGACATCTGACGGACCAGGAAGCCTTTCACCGTCTCATTTGCCGGGATCTCAAAGAACAGCGAGGGATAAGCATAGGTATATGTTGTCTTTCCGTTTACATCCGTATTCCAGGCTTTGATCACAGGATCAGTAAAGCTGCTGGTCCTGGTTATGGTACCGGATGATGTGGCATTTGACATCTCCACCATCATAAAAAATGACTCGCTTTGTCCGGACAGACCCGCGTATCCCGCAAGAATCCACTTGTCAGAAAGCTTTTTCGGAAGGTAAGTAATCACCTTATTCCCGTTTCTTGTCACGGAACCGCTTACCCTGAAATACTTTGGCATGTCAGCCTGGTAAACCGTGACGGTTTTATAATATTTCTTCATATTCACGACGGTGATCGTCTTTGAGACGGTGGCTGAAGTTCCATCCTTCGCTTTGAGAGAAGCTGTCAGGGTCGTCGTCCCTGCTTTTTTTATCTTCAGTTCGGTGCCATTTAATGAAGCAACCGCAGAATCCGAATTCTTCCATCTGATATCGGAGAACTGTCTGGGATCGTTGGAAGCATAAGAGGGAATGGACGGAACAGGATTTGCCGCAGAAGCACCATTTCCCTGATATGGATAGGTCTGAAGGTCATTGCAGTAGCTGTTCAGATAATACTTGCTGTCATATCTGGACAAAACTGTATTCAGATATTTCTTCAGCTGTGCCTGCGTCACCTTGACATAAGGATAAGGTGTCGGTGTCGGGACAACTCCATCCGCATTTTTTACACCGATCTGGCAGGAAAAACTGACACCGTGAATGACAGCCGATACCGTGGCGGTTCCCGCGCTTTTTGCTGTTACCAGTCCCTTGCTGTTTACAGCGGCTACCTTCCTGTCCGATGATGTCCATTGAATCGTCCGGTTCGTCCCGGTCACCTTAAGCTGTTTCCTGGCTCCGATCTGCATGACCGCTTTTTTTAGGTTGAGAACCGGATACTGAACCTGTACGGTCAGAACGATTTTCTTTTTTCCGTAAGTGCCGGTAATCTTTGCGGTACCCTTTGCCTTGGCCGCTATGATATTCTTTGCCCCGATCGTTATGACGCTTTTGTTGTCCGATTTCCAGGAAACCTTACCGGAATACCCCCTGACGGACAGATAAAGCTTCTCTCCTTTAACCATCGCATAGTTTTTGCGATTCGGACTCAGGGTTTCTGACTGGACGGTAACCTCAGAAGCTGCAGCCATAACAACAGGTGCGCTTATGACGATCATCAGCAGGCAGAGAATCGCCATGCGGATGACCCATTTACCCAAAATGCTTTTTCTCATTTTCGATGACTCCTTCCCTGATGTCATGTTAATGCGTCTTCACCGATGTTTTGTTTTCACAGGATTTGTGAAAAAGGAGGGGCCTGCAAAGACCCCTCCTTTTCTTCTCATGCCTGTCGGCACAGAGAATAATTAATCAGCACCATAAAGGGTGACAAGTTTCTTCAGGTATGCATAACGGGCACGAGCCTCTTCCTGGTTCTTCGCAAACAGGCGGGCTGCCTTCTCCGGATTCTGGCGCTGCAGAGAATTGTAACGGACTTCTCCGTTCAGGAACTCTGCGTAATCGGTCATATCCGGCTCTTTGGAATCCAGAGTGAATTTTCCGCCTTCCGCAGCAGGATTGAAACGGAAGTTATGCCAGTATCCACACTTCACTGCGAGCTCTTCCTCGGTCTGAGCCTTGGACATGCCCTTCTTGATTCCGTGATTGATGCAAGGAGCATAGCAGATCACCAGTGACGGTCCCGGATAAGCCTCTGCCTCACTGATGGCCTTGATCGCCTGATTGAAATCAGCACCCATGGCAATCTGAGCAACATAGACATAACCATAGCTCATCGCGATGGAAGCCATATCTTTCTTCTTCACTTCCTTGCCGCCGGCAGCAAACTGAGCAATAGCGCCGGTAGGTGTCGCCTTGGAGGACTGGCCGCCGGTATTGGAATAAACCTCAGTATCAAAGATCATGACATTGATGTCTTTTCCGCTGGCAAGAACATGGTCAACACCGCCAAAACCGATATCATAGCCCCAGCCGTCACCGCCGAAGACCCACTGAGATTTCTTGGACAGGAAATCTTTCTTCAGAAGGATCTCCTTAGCCGCATCACAGCCGCACGCTTCAAGAGCCGCAATCAGTTTGTTTGTAGCAGGAATGTTTTCCGCTCCGACACTGAAGGTATCCAGCCATTTCTGGCCAGCTTCCTTCACATCTGCGTTGTCGGTTCCGGCAACGAGTTCTTCGATTTTCGCTTTCAGACCGTCACGGATTGCGTTCTGCGCCAGAAGCATACCATACCCAAACTCGGCGGCATCTTCAAACAGGGAATTGGACCATGCCGGACCCTGTCCCTTGGCATTCACCGTATACGGTGTGGAGGGTGATGAGTTGCCCCAGATAGAGGAGCATCCGGTCGCGTTGGCGATATACATGGAATCACCGAACAGCTGAGTAACCAGCTTCGCATACGGAGTCTCGCCGCAGCCTGCGCATGCGCCGGAGAACTCAAGCAGCGGCTGCTTGAACTGGCTTCCCTTGACCGTCGTCTCTTTGAATTTCTCGATGACGTCTTCTTTTACAGGAAGAGTGATTGCATAATCAAAGTATTTCTGCTCGCCTGCATTCGCTTCAAGGTTCTGCATGACGAGAGCCTTATTTCCTTTCTTGCCCGGGCAGACATTCGCGCAGGAACCGCATCCGGTACAGTCAAGAACGGAAACAGCCATCGTGAACTGATAATCCTTAAGGCCGGTCAGCGGAAGGGTCTTGATTCCTTCGGGAGCCGCGGCAGCCTCCGCCTCGGTAAGGGCGATGGGACGGATTACAGCATGCGGGCAGACATAGGAGCAGCGGTTGCACTGGATGCAGTTGTCAGGATTCCAGATCGGAACATTGACAGCAATACCACGCTTCTCAAAAGCAGCAGATCCGGAGGGCGTCGTGCCGTCTACATAGGCGGTAAAAGCGGAAACCGGAAGATTGTTGCCTTCCTGGGCATTGACATAAGCCTGGACGTTGTTGACAAAGTCGACAACAGCGCTCGAGCCGTCTGCATGGCCAAGATCCAGACCTTCATCCGCAGCGTCCTTCCAGCTCTCCGGTACCTGTACCTCGACAGCCTGCTTCGCGCCTGCGTCAATAGCCGCCCAGTTCTTCTGAACGACATCATCACCCTTGCGGCCATAGGTAGCCTTTGCGGCAGCCTTCATCAGCTCAATCGCCTGTGCCTCAGGAATAATGCCGGTC
>CACZQU010000395.1 GCA_902783305.1 uncultured Lachnospiraceae bacterium
CGCAATAAGGCAGATCATAGATGATGCGCGCATCCGGCATGATGGATTCGACAGCGATCATTTTTTCTTCAGGAACCAAATAGCAGGTTTCACTTATATCCTCAGGCAGTTCAGTGCTGATAATAGCCGCTGATGCCATGCTTGTGCTGGCTGGCAGTGCTAAGCTCAAAAGCATGGACAGGATGAATATTTTATTAGGCAAAACAATTTCTCCTCCTCCCATAACGCATGTTATAGATTGTGACTTACTGTCCGGATGACTATTTTGCTGCCTATCGCGCTTCGCGCTCCAGGTGGCTTTGGAATGCCGATAGAAGGGCACCTGTATAAGATAAAGAAGAAAAGTTACAGCTACGGGGAAACATCTGCAAATCCAGAAGAACTGACGAAAAGAATTGTGGAAATGTACCGTAAAATGGTTTTTCCCGCGATTCCAAAAGGTCTTTGCGGCGTCATATATACGCAGCTGACCGATGTAGAGGAAGAAGTGAACGGGATTGTGACTTATGACAGGCAGGTACTGAAAGTGGTGCCTGGGGAAATGGCTAAGCTGGCAGACCAGCTATGTCTTTCCAGGATCCCTTTAAAACAAATATGAGATATTATGTCAGATGAAGAGGTAGTCATGGGACTTGAACAGTATTTTCCTGTACCCCAATGCAGCTAAATCCTTATCTTCAAGGAAACGGAGGCTGTCAGCAATGTTGAGGAGTCTATCTCTGGTAAGGAGAGCATCCCTGGTTATGTTTTTTGCTGCCTGGGGATTTCCTTTTTCCAGAAGGACATACAGCACATAGCTGTCCAACTGTTGCTGGGCATAGTCTGAAATAATGACTTTAGAGACCATACTTTGCCTCGATTTCCTGGATGGCTTCACCAAATTCCTTGCATTCACCATTTGCAATTTGTGCTCTGGATATTGCCAGGTCATTTAAGATCTGCTTTTTTGACAATGGCTTAAAGGGGGAACGCTCACGAATATAAAATCGGTAGATGATGTCATGTATGGCTTTCACATCATCTTCTGGAAGTGATTCCAGCATGGAAACAGTCTGTTCCAGAGTGCTCATAAACACCATCCTTTCTATCTGTTTGATGGCTCCAGTATACCGTATACCTACTGGAAATTCAAGAAAAAGGAAAAACGTAATGCTGAAGCGATGGAAAAGTGGGGGCGGTTCACTTTTCTGTGGCAAAGAGCGGTGGAGACCGGCAGCCCCTCAAACGCGAAAAACCGCGAATTAAAAGACCCCTGATTTTTGACGCGATATGGGGCATATATTATTATATGAGTCAGGATCTGTTGCTCTTTCGGTGGCAGCGCAGATGGAAGTGGTGTGCCACTTCTGTGAAAGGGAGAATGATATATTTTGTTTGTCAAATAACAAACGAACCGGTAAAACAAAACAATCTACCGGTCAATAAAATATATTTTGAGCTTCCTGCTGAAGCAGAAGGAGAGAAAACCATGAAAAACACGATGAAAGCTATGATCTGTGCACTGACAATTGCTGCCGCTGCAACTACAATCCCTGCTATGGCTGTTTCCGCCAGGGATAATAAAGACGTATATGTTTCTGATGCTGGTGTACTTATCCTTAGAGACCAGCCTTCCTATGACGGAGAAATCACTCTCTATGCTGATGGAGAAGGATATGAACTTCACGTCCAGGATACGCAGAATGGATTTGGTTACTGCTACGTTCCGGATTTTGGAGTCAATGGATGGGTTGATCTTAGTGACACATATTATGATCGCGCTTATGACATTGATGGGTATGTGCTTGATGAGGATGACGACTTCATGCAGACCCTGTACTCCTGTGTGGAGGGTGGATTCCTTGCGCTCCGCAGCGATCCTTCCTATGATGACTCTAACATCATTGCAGAGATTTACAATAACGGTACAGCCCTTCAGATGACTGGAGATTACAGTGGAAACTATGGCTACTGCTATGTTCCGGCCTTCGGTATGTATGGTTGGGTTGATGTACGGTTTACGTATTGATTGATATTGAACTGAAGAGAGAATGAAGAACACCTCCCATCGTCGGTTATATGTACGGTTACGGCAACGACTTTTTCCTAAAAGACAAACCATACCTGGAGAGAACAGGGCTTATGATAAATATCGTATAAAATATTGTATAAAAATGGCAGATGGAAATTGGACAATACGACGAAATATCAATCCTAAGATAAAAAATATAGCAAAAGTTATGGAACATTTTCGCTGATAATCAAAAAAAATCTTTAATTTATATGAACGCAAAAAGATAACTCTAAAAATTGAAAAATATTTCAAGTAGAAAGGTAACACCAGCTCTTTTCTGTCAATAAGATAAAACACAACAATAATTGCGGAGTCACCTGCGAGGTCACCTGAGCTATACATGCTGTGTTTACAGAGCGTCACAGGTACTGGACAGGGTTCAAGTCCCATCTTCCGCATGAGTGAGAGACCCCGGAAGCCCTGAAAATCAAGGCTTTCGGGTCTCTTTTTGGGAAAATGGATTGTGGCCCCCTTTTTAAATCCCGTGGCTCCCAAGTAAATCAGTAGGAAATTAGGATTTTAAGATACCCGGAAAACAGGCGATTCCGGGTTATTTTTAATCCGGAAGCTTTTTTGCCAGGGAACCTTCGGTATTGGCATTTCTGTTCCGGATCATTTCCTGAACCATGGCTACACG
>CACZQU010000396.1 GCA_902783305.1 uncultured Lachnospiraceae bacterium
ATAGGTCTCTGCCAGTTCTTCTTCGGAACTCAGTATTATAAATTCCTTGTTGACGGCGCCGGCATACTCTCCTTTTCCTTCCAGATGAACGGTGTGCGCGCCGGCTTCTATGTACTTATCCGAGAAAGGCAGAATCTGCTGGGTATAGTCGGCTCCTTCCTTCAGAGCCTTTCCCTTAAAGGTAATAATGGGTTCAAGTTCTTCCCCTGTCTCGACCTGCGGTTTTACCCTTACCAGGTCAATGCTGACCAGTTCTTCGTCCGGGTTTTGGATCTTCTCCGTAATATCGATTGAGTTCCGGTAAATATCCGTGATTGTAACGGTGCTGTGAAGTGCTTCGCCGTCTCCGTCTGTGTCGCGGATATCCGATATTTTGCTGAGCTCTGTAAAATCCAGCGTGATCGATTCCCAGTTGTCGGAGGTCAGCGTAAAGGAAAATCCGCTCAGCGGGACGAAGAAGTCGTCTTCATCATACCCCTTTACAAAAATAGCCGGCATTATTTCCAGTTTCTCTTTCAGATCTTCGGTTTTCACATCCCGTCTGCCGCCGTCCGGCATCGGGAACAATACTTCTGAAAGTTTATTGTCATTTCCCTTTTCAAAGCCGAGATAGATGAGGTGCGGATCCTCCTCTGAACCGTACCTGGCCGGTACGATGTAAAACTCATTGCCGTCAATATAGATCTGCACTGCATGCAGGTTTCCGTCCTCATCGTTCACCGCAAACCACTTGGGTTTCAGCGCGTCGACATTCCAGACGCTCTCCTTTTCGTGGCACCAGCGGATCAGATTTTCCAGATACTTCTGCTCGTCTCCGTCATCCGGCAGAACGGAGGCATCCTCCTCCGGCCATCCGCTCACAGAGCCCAGTCTCAGATCTGCATGGTGCCTGATATCCTCCTGTGTCTCCTCATCAAATTTCTGTATATAGGCCTCCATCGAGGGGAGCTCTGCGTATACATTGCGCTCTACGCTTTTTACAACAGCCTTCAATGCGTCGTTGACCGTGATCCTGTAGGTGTCGCCGTTCTCCTGAGCGATCTTCGCGGTGCTGATCCTGCTGAGCCGGACGCATTCCTCCGCCTGCTTTCTGACCACTGCATCAAGCCACGCTTTATTCTCTTTGGTTTCTCCACCAAGGATATTAAGCAGAGGCTCGATATCCATTTTCCACTTGCTGAACCTGGCAAAATCGGGATCCTCCGCTCCTTCAAGCCAAAATACTTTCACCTTTTCATAACTGATCTCGCCCGGATCTGCACCCTCCTCGTTGAGCAGAGAGTTTACGGCATCAGCAGCATTTCTGATCATGGAATGCCTGGCCATCGCAGACAGGTATTCTTTCAGGAATTCCTTTCGGTCGCCATCAGGCATTTTTCCCAGGACACTGTTAATAGTGCGGTTATAGCCCAGTATTTCATCATCTAAAAAGGTCTTCACGGGATAATAGATATTCATGCCGCTCGTCATAAGCGTGCCGTGCTCTGTGCCGCCGTCGGAAGTCCTGTAGACCTGATCAGGAATGCTGACATTTTCGGTTCCTTTGGCGTAGATGATCTCACCGCTTCCAAAGATCTCCGAAAGCTTCTTTGAGAGATCCGTAAAGGCGTTCACCGTGTCAATCTGACCATCCCGGATGTCGTCCTCAGTAAGTTCCACATTTGCAACGCCAAAGAGAGCAGCCAGATTACCAAGGTCGAAAAAGGCCCCTCCGCCGCCATACCGGATCGCTCCCCAGGTAGAGTTCAGCTCATCGTAGAAGCGAATGTCCCCCGTAGAAGGATCTGTCGCCGCCTCCTCCGACAAGAGACTGGCCATTTTCCTGAGCGCACTGACAAAACCGGTCTCCGGTGCGACGAGCTTCTGCAGATCTATGACCGCCAGCGTGGCGGCCTGACCCTTTCCGTCTCCGTGATCGTAGAAGTCAAAAAAGTCATCTACGATGATCTTTCCCAGCTTGTAGGTATCATACTCCGGATCTTCCCCGAGTTTGTCGAGCCACCCTGTGTAATACTGCCCTTTTCCCGGTTCCAGCTCGGGTGACACAATAAAATAATCTGTATAATCCGCAAGCCCAAGCGCGAACTCGGCACCGCTCATCAGGCAGGCGTCGAAATCTATAAAGTCGAACCGGCTGTCCGGCGAGCCGTCCCCGTCAGTGTCCACTGCTTTACAGCTTGAGAGCACCTCAATAATGTCCGCGAAACTCATTGGAGTGTCGTTGATAAAGCCCGCATGCTCGTCTGACCCGAAACCTCCGGTCGTGCCGCCGCCGTGATCCCATAAGATGAGGTCATATTTCTCTGCCGGGTAGTTGGCGACGCCGTAGTCTATGAAAGCTCTGAGCACATCCGGATCCGTCATCAGCTCTTCTCTGGATATCACGGCTTCCCCTTCCGCTCCGGTGATGCCGTCCGCATCCAGAAGGACCATCTTGCCCGGATTCTGGGCGGCATCCGCTCCTTTGGCCTCCCAGAGCTGATTGTACCTCATGCTGATGGCTGCTTCGCCGGTCTCCTCATCTGTGGAGAGTCCCTTG
>CACZQU010000397.1 GCA_902783305.1 uncultured Lachnospiraceae bacterium
CACTTCGTTATACGGGTCAGTCGCTGCACCTTCAGGATCTATATCTTTCACTTCTTTTACTTCGACATTGGTAAACCCGCTGTCAGATAGGAGCTTTCCTATTTCTTTGTAGTCCTTCCCGCTGATCTCATCTGCACCAATAGGCAGAGGGAGCGTCTTGATCGTATGATATACGATATGGACTTCCGCTTCCTTAGAAAACGATCCGCCTGCTTCAAACGCCTCTCCCCCAATGGTGACAGACTCAACGGAACCGTCTTTTGTTTCTCCCTGCGACGGCAGATCTGCTATCTCTTCAGTCGAGATATTCTTAAATCCCAGCTTGGAGAGTTCGTCAGAAACTTCTTGGTAATTCATCCCGGCATAGTCCCCTGATGATTTACTGACCTTGATGTTTCCACAGGATGTCAGCATGACGAGCATGAGCATCATAGTAACGAGACAAAGTATTCTGCTTCTTTTCATTGCCTTTTCCCTCCCTCAAAATACCGGATCAAAACCGGGTTTTATATAAATGATTATATACTTGCTTTTCTAAATGCTAAAGGCAGTGTCATTGGCTCTGTCTGCCTTTTTCTCTTATTTTAATATCAGGGTTTTGGGACATCAGTAATGCCTTCAATTTATCCCACTGCTCTTGTTTCAAACTTGTCACAGACCAGAACCTATTTATATTAATATAATCCCTGAAATCTTTAATAGAAATTGGGTTATCCAGCATCTGAAGATTTCCGATATCCGCATAGATCAGCCTTTGATTGAATTCCTCATCTGGATCGTCCTCCTCGGAAAAGCCCGTAATACTCCCAATACATAATATCTTTCCCGCGTATTTTCTGTACTTTTCTCTCTCTGCCTTGCCAAACTCATATATTTTCCAATCAGATAATTCTGCGGCAGCATTGACCGCCCCATTCATATGGTATGTGTCGATTGATGAAGAGGCGAGCATAAACAGAATAGTGTCACCGATTTCAGCATAAGTAGGCACACTCCAGCATGTCGTACCAGTCTCGACGTCCTCAAACAGTTCTTCCAGATTTGTCTTTTTGTCACATTCATTGTAGACCCACACTAAGTCATCGTATGTTGACGGTCCCTGAAAGTTTAATATATACACTCCAATTCTCGAAGCAGCAGATTTTTTCGACGATCTTGCACTGGTTCTAGCAGACGTGCGGCCGCTTCCTGTCGACACAATCTGTCGCGCCGGCATCTGCGGTTCTGCTTCGCCTCGCAGTTCTCTCATAACAGCAGACTGCAGCTTTTCATCTTCAAAGCAAAGATGCTTTTCAAATGCGTCCGGGAACATAAACTGAACTTCTTTGCTCTTGAATTTAACTATAATGAATCTGCAGTTGGAACCTTCGACAATTTTGATAACCGTTCCTTTTCCAAATTTATTATGTCTGACCGCAGCATTTTTATACATGGCAGCTCCTTGATCACATAAGTACGTTTAAAGTGAATGAGCAAAATTAATGGAAACAGGAGAAGTCCTTCTCGATATACTTCTCAAACTGTTCCTTACAATACTCCTTCTTGATGCCGGTCTGCTTGTCCTTTCTGTTTCCGTTGAACCAGATACTCCGTTTTCCCTTGTTCTTTCCTGACTTGTTCGTTACGCACTCCTTGAGAAACTCAGCGGACGACAGGATCCACATCATATCCAGCCGCTCGGAATAGAACACGAAATAGAAATTTTCTGTCAGATCGTGTGTTATAGCTGAAAACAGGGCGGCATCGCCATCAGTGACTACGCTGGACCGTGCCTTGATCTGTACTTCGATAAATGTCCCATCATCTTTCTTGATGACACAGTCAACACCGTGATCATCTACGAGCGGGACATATACATCCAGACCTTCCATCAGCATTTTCCCGATCAGATTATATTCCATTCTTTTTCCGAATCCAGCGGAATGCCTGAACGAAACGCCCATCTTATTCCCCCTGTATTTACATTATTCTCTTCAGCAGTTCTTCCGCACTCTCGTCAGAAGGGTCATTCGTCCCAAGCTCGCCGCGGAAGGCGTGAGCGAGAATGGACTTCTTCATGGTATCGATCTGAGCGATGACCTGTTCGGCAGAGTCTTTTGCTTGCTGTTCCTTATATAACGCCTTATCAAGAATTTGGACAATTACTCTTTGCTCCTCAATCGGTGCAAATGGAACGGGTATCGTTTTAATCTTACCTGTGCTTAAATTGTATAATCCCGAAGTAGTCTTTGCTCTGTCTTTCATGATACATTTGCCCTTTGAACTGTTTAAAAAGTAAAGAACATATTCTGGAAGGACAGATTTATCTTTTCGCCTTATTCTTATTATGTGATTTTGATGCACACAAACTGGTAATTCATCTTTCCACATTGCACATCGGCCAATCTCATTTCCACTTCCATTTCCTTCAACAATTAGAATATCAGCATATTGCAATTGATATCTTTCTAGTTCACCTTCGAAAAGCTCAAAGAATCGAAGGTCAGTTAAGTCAAGATGATTACGATATACATTCGCTACAGTAATATAGGGGACAGGGTTATTGTTAGGCGTTCGTCCTGGCTTTTTTTGTATCCCTCCGACAATTTCAAATCGTTTTTCCAACACATCAGTACACCAATCACTGAATGGGATTTTGTTCTCTTTCCTCCACCCCTCGGTCAACTTCCCCGTAAACGCCTTATGCAGGATTGCTGCCTTCCGGTCCTCAAATCCATCCACGACCAGCTGCGCTTTTTCTTTCGCCTCATCCAATTTTGCAAACAGGCTCTCGATACGGTCAACGATGCGCCGCTGCTCGGGGAGGGGAGGGATGGGCAACGGATATGATTTTACAAATTTAGGCTGCGCACGCATTAATGAACCGCCAACACCAGAAACATTCGACAGCATATAGTCTCTGAAATATGGTGAACGAAAGCAATACATTAAATAATCCGCAAGTATATTCTCATTTCTTATGATAATCCATTCAGAAGATGCCAGCAGCTTGTTCTCGGTATGCTGTGAGACTTTCCAGACTCTGTTAATTCGTGGATTTATTTTGCAGAGTAAAACATCTCCTTTTTCAACTTCTTGTTTTGTGGAGCCAATATCCTGTCCAGCTAACACTTCTGGATAATCATCAGAACTACTTGGTACACTGTATAATTCGTACATCAATGCTGGTTCTTTCGATGGATCAATGCTGCCTGAATCATATCGATTTATACATTCTATCCTTGTCCACTGCCAATTCCTCGGCACCTTATACGGCCACTCACTCTCCGGCACCAGCGCCTGCCGCAGTTTCTCTTCCGGCGTCAATACTTCTTCTTTTTTCTTTCCGCGCACCATAATCACACCTCCGTCTTCTGGAGGGATTTAAGCTCTTTGACAACGCTCATAAGAAGGTCGACGGCTTCTTCCAGCTGTGCGATCGCCTCCTCGCCACTTTCGATCGGATCTGGCAGGTCTTCATAGTCTACGATCGAATCGTCACGGATGAGACCGATGTCCAGGCTGTTGCCCTTTTCCGCGATCTGTTCACGGCTAAAGACGCTCCACCGCTCATCACTTACGGCATGGCGGTCTTCGGCCTCATAGGCTGCCTCAAATGCAGCGAAATCTTCCTTCTTCAGCGGATTAGTCTTGCCGAAGGAGGGCATGTTGGTCCGAAGGTC
>CACZQU010000398.1 GCA_902783305.1 uncultured Lachnospiraceae bacterium
GCGCATTTCATCATATTGCCCATGGTGTTGCCAACGCGCTGATGATAGAAGAAGTACTTCGTTTTAACGCGGCGGAAGCACCTGCCAAAATGGGAACCTTCCCGCAGTACAGTCATCCCCATACACTGCGCCGCTATGCTGAAGTAGCTGAAGCTCTGGGAATCGCACAGGGCAGCGATCAGGAAAAACTGGAAGGACTGATTCAGAAGATCAACGAGCTGAAGACCGCGATCGGTATAAAGCCTGCCATCCGTGATTATGTTCCTGATGAAGCCGATTTCCTGGCCCGCCTGGATGACATGGTAGAACAGGCCTTTGATGACCAGTGCACAGGGGCAAATCCACGTTATCCGCTGATGAGCGAAATCAAACAGATGTACCTGAACGCCTATTACGGTGGAAAGCATTTTACAGAGATGCCAAAACCCACCGAAGAGGATATCCGTGAAAAGTAATAGACCAGGAGACTGATTTTGTTTTCTGAACCGCAGGCGGCGAAACTGCAGAATCATCATCCGAAAGCAAAGAGTCAGCGTACAAAAATTTCGTTATGGGAGGAGCGAATTATGAATCTGGACCGCGTCATAGCCGTACGCAATGATAAAACCATTTACCGGGACGGCAATCAGTGCGTTAAAGTATTCAATGACAATTATTCCAAGGCTGATATTCTCAATGAAGCGCTGAACCAGGCCCGCATCGAGGATACCGGATTATCCATACCCAGGATACTTGGGGTAAACATGATTGACGGCAAATGGGCCATCGTTTCGGAATTCATCAAGGGGAAGACCTTGTCCCAGCTGATGAAAGAAGAACCGGATAAAAAAAGCTATTACCTGAACTGGTTTGTGGATCTTCAGAGGGAGGTTCACAGCAAAACATGCCCCTTACTGAACCGGCTGAAGGAAAAAATGAACCGCAAAATCAGCCAGGCGGACCTGGATGCCACCACCCGGTTCAATCTTCATGCACGCCTTGAGGGTATGCCGGTACACAACAAGGTCTGTCATGGAGATTTCTGGCCCTCCAATGTGATTATCCGGGAAGACGGGGTTCCCTTCATTATCGACTGGAGTCATGTCACCCAGGGTAACGCATCGGCTGATGTAGCCCGCACCTATCTTCTGTTCTGGCTGCATGGTGACATTGAAGGGGCAAAAGAATATCTGAATCTGTTTTGTGAGAAGAGTAATACGTCTATTCAATATGTACAGAAATGGATGCCTATTGTGGCGGCCAGCCAATCCGTAAAAGGGGATGAAAAGGAACGCGAATTCCTTCTCAGCTGGGTGGATGTTGTGGAATACCGCTGATTCTCATCCGGCATTCAGCATCACCTGTTTTTGGGAGGTCAGATGCTGAATCATAAAATTCCGATAAATAAAGGAGAGCACGAAATATCTGCTCTCCTTTTTTATAAAACATCTATTAATAAAGCAGCCTTGATTCTGTCACAGGTAATACAGAAAAAGGAGGAAAGCACATGAAAGTAACCGTATGTATCGGGTCTTCCTGCCAGATCAAGGGCTCCCGCCCGGTGGTGGAGCAGCTGCAGGACCTGATTGCCAGGGAAAACCTGCAGGACAGCATTGAGCTTGGCGGAACCTTCTGCATGGGAAAATGTCAGCAAGGGGTATGTGTCACTGTTGATGGAAATTTCTTTTCCGTGTCTCCTGAAACGGTCTCTTCATTTTTTGAAAAAGAGATCAAAGCAAAGGTGTAAATTATGCCGAACTGTCTGACATTAAAAAAATCCAATTGCAAAAACTGCTATAAATGTATCCGCCATTGTCCCGTCAAATCCATCCGTTTTTCCGGCAATCAGGCTCATATTATCGGAGATGAATGTATTCTGTGCGGGCATTGCTTCGTGGTATGTCCGCAGAATGCCAAGGAAATTGTAGATGACACCGAGAAAGTCAAGGTACTGATCATGAGCGGTGATCCCGTCGTGGTATCTTTGGCTCCTTCTTTTGCCGCCAATTATGACGGGGTCGGCATCGAGTCCATGAGGGAGGCTTTGAAAAAACTCGGCTTTTATGATGTTGAGGAAACGGCTCTAGGCGCGACACTGGTGAAGCGGGAGTATGACCGTCTGCTGGCAGAAGAAAAAAGGGATGTCCTGATCTCCTCCTGCTGCCACTCCATCAACCTGCTGATCCAGAAATATTTCCCCCGGGTTCTCCCCTATCTCGCAAATGTACTGTCGCCCATGCAGGCGCACTGCGAGGATATCAAGAGGCGGATCCCGGATGCAAAAACGGTCTTCATCGGCCCCTGCGTGGCCAAAAAGGATGAAGCGGAATATTACGACGGCATCGTGGACGCGGTGCTGACCTTCGAAGACCTGACAAGATGGCTTCAGCGGGAAGGGATTGAACCGGAGAAAAACAAACCGGAGGACAACAACAGCCGGGCACGGTTTTTCCCGACCACCGGAGGGATCCTGAAAACCATGGCCCAGAACGCGCCGGGCTATGATTACCTGGCACTGGACGGAGTAAACAA
>CACZQU010000399.1 GCA_902783305.1 uncultured Lachnospiraceae bacterium
ATACAGAACCACGCCGCAGCCCGCTGGAATCGCCGCGGCTGCATTGGCCAGAAGACCCGCGGCCAGAGGAAGCATCACCGGAAAGCCAAAGCTCAGGGAAATCGGCGTCAGGAGAAGGATAATCCCTGTCCCCGCACTATACCGCAGAAAAAAGATAACCATCAGCAGCATCAGTACGGCAAGAAACCCGGCGACTTCCATTCCCAGCGCATACCCGTGGATGACAATCATCAGACATCCGACAAAGGCGGTAAACTGAGCCGGAAGAATGGCACAGATGACAGCCAGCACAATGACGATCTGAGTACTGTTGAGCTGCGGCATATACCCCATATTGATGTTCAGCCACCGGAACAGATAAAAAGCTACAGCAAATTTAATCAGCGGCATGATATATGCTTCTGATTCCCCCAAAAAATACTTCACTTTTTGTTTGAATTCCAATAACGCGGTCATCTTTTGCCTCCTGAGCGTGAATGGGACTGAAGCATTTTGTCCTCATACTGATACATTTTCTCAACCTTTGTCAGCTGTTCATAATACTTCCTGACGCTTTTTTTTGCAAGGTAATATTTTACATTGTAAAGAATGAAGGTCAGAAACGTATAAGCGCCTAAGATAATCCCATAGCCTGCAATCAGATAGAACGCCAGTTTCTTCAGATCCATCTTATGAATGTTCTCCATCAGAAAGTCTGTATTGTACATGGCGACAAGGGCCATAAGCAGAAGATAGCCGATCGTGACAAGAAAAAGATTGCGGATCAGGGCCTGTCCGACATAGTCGCTTCTGAAATATTTACTGATCGGGAAGTATTTCTTTCCTTCTTTTTTTTCGTACAAAGCAAGCCTGTTCATCGCCTTGATTTTCTCTTCGTTCAGCATGTCCAATCCTTTCCGATATCCTGGAAGCGTTTCATACCCGGAGCCAAAAAATGTCCGTCTTCTGCGCATACCGCGCGGGCGGCAGAGCAGATCCTCCAGGGATCTGTCCAGGCGCGTGCAGTATGCTTCCCCGCTGAATCGGGCAGTATCATTGTAGCACAAGTCTTCTGTCAAAAAAAGCCTAAAGTTCCCATATTTAGGCAATCCATCAGTTACCGGATACTATTTGCGGCTTAACCGTAAAGCCCGCGCGGGGAAGGTCAGACCATGAATCGTAACAGTTACCGGATACTATTCACGACTTACCTGTAAAGCCGCGCGCATAAGGCTTCACCCTCCTTTGCTTCTCCCTATGCATACCGTGCAGACATAAACCTCCCTGGCACCGGCTTCCTTCAGCCGTCTGGCAAGGGCGTCTGCCGTGCTGCCTGTGGTGAACACATCGTCAACAATCAGAATCGTGAGCCCGTCAGCCTTTTTCAGTACCTTCAGGGACTGATAGAGATTATTCCGTCTCTGGACGGCGTTCAGGGTTTTCTGCGACCGGGTGGGAGCTGTTTTTACCACCATCTTTTCGTCACAGGGAATATGGGTCAGCGCGGAAAGCTCCCTGGCAATCAGCGCAGACTGGTTATATCCTCTGAGCCTCTCCTTTGCCGGATACATAGGTACCGGAACAATCCGGTCCGGTTTCCAGACCGCCAGCCGGCTCCCGCCATATACAGCCATCGCCCTGGCGTAAAAGCGGGCGTACTCAAGATGGCCGGAGTACTTAAAGGCCAGAATGGATTTTTTCATCGGGTCTTCATAATGAAAGATTCCCGTCCCTTCCGAAAAATACCGGGTAAACTTAAGGCAATCCGGACAATATTCGGCCTGCCCGTCTGCCAGCTTGCCGCAGCGAAGGCACCGATGCCCCGTAAGGGGCCGGAGGCGGGACTGGCACTTCGGGCAGATCAGCCTGGAGGGATCCTTAAGAACCTTCAGACAGACCGCGCAATGTCTGGGGTAAAGCAGGTCCAGTATTTTTCCGATAATCGTTTCCTGATTTGTTTTCACTTATTTCTGTTCGCAAGCGCCGCTCTGTCATGGTCTGACCTTCCCGCGCACGTCGTTGACCGCTGACCGGGAACAACAGCTTATCCTGTCTGTCTCCGGGAAAATGATTCGCTCCTGAATTCCCTGAGTCTCTCATCCAGCGAGCTGTATCTCAGGATCTGGCTTTCATTCGAAATCATCCGGGCAACAGCTTCTTCGTTTCCCACTATCGTCACACATTTCTTTGCCCTGGTCACCGCAGTGTAGAGAAGATTCCGGTTCATCAGCATCTGCGGTCCTCCGAGGAGGGGCAGAATCACCGCGGGATACTCTGAGCCCTGGGATTTGTGGACGGTGACCGCATAAGCCAGCTCAAGCTCCTCCAGCTGGGTATATTCATAATCGGCAAACCGGTTTTCCTCGAAGACAACCGTGACAATCTTGTTGAAATCATCGATCGACCGGATCACTCCCATGTCTCCGTTAAAAACGCCAAGGCCGTTCTCCGCCACGACGCCTCTTGCTCCCTGAAGCTCCCATTCCATCTGATAATTGTTTCTGATCTGCATGACCTTGTCTCCTGTCCGGAAAATCCGGCCGGCCTGCTCTGTCTCGATTTTGGAAGGATCAGGAGGATTCAGGTATTGCTGCAGAATCCGGTTCAGGTTTTCTACCCCCAGAACGCCCTTTCTCATGGGGGTCAGAACCTGAATATCATAAGGCTTTGCCTCTACATAAGGCGGAAGCTTTTCCTGAATCAGAACCAGCAGCACCTTGAGAACCTGGGCAGCTTCGCTGCGCTTCAGGAAGAAAAAATCCTTGCTCCGGTTATCCAGTGGAATCTGCTCCCCCCGGTTGATTTTGTGTGCATTCACCACAATGTCGCTGTGGCTCGCCTGGCGGAAAATTTTTGTCAGCTCCACGACAGAAAAGCTTCCGCTCCGGATCATATCCCTGAGTACATTTCCAGGGCCGACACTGGGCAGCTGGTTTTCATCTCCCACCAACACCAGTATGGTGCCCGGAACCACCGCTTCAAGCAGAGAATGCATCAGATAAATATCCACCATCGACATTTCGTCGATGATGATGACATCCGTCTTCAGCGGGTTTTGCGCATTTCTGGCAAAGCTTGCCGGCTGATCCTGTTCCTCGTCATCGGGAATTGCTGACAGCTCCAGAAGTCTGTGGATCGTCGAAGCTTCCCGCCCGGAAGCCTCCGTCATTCTTTTTGCGGCCCGTCCGGTGGGAGCCGCCAGCCGGATGCTGAGTCCTTCTGACTCAAACAGACGGATCATGGCATTGATGGTTGTCGTTTTTCCCGTCCCCGGGCCTCCGGTCAGGATAAACACTCCATTTTCAAACGCCTGCATCACCGATTCCTTCTGCAGCTTCTCCAGTTCGATCCCGGTCCCGGTTTCTATTGCCTCCAGCCGTTTTCGGACGCTTTCCCTGTCCCGCTCAAAGGAAATATTCAGTTCATTCAGAAGCCTCGCGGTATCCAGCTCCAGATAGTACAGGTTGGAGGGATATACTCTCAGGCTTTCCCCCCTCTCCTTAAGGACAGCCTTCCCCTCCAGGGCAAGATCCATGACATGCTTTTCCATGTATGCCGGGCTGACGCCAAGAAGTCTTTCCGCCCGGGCAAACAGCTTCTCCTTCGGGAGATAACAGTTTCCCTCCGACTGCGCGAGGCTGAGGCAATACAGAATCCCGCTGTGAATCCGGTAATCCGAATCCACATGGATCCCGATTCTGCCGGCAATCTCATCCGCCGTCATAAATCCGACTCCCCGGATGTCCTCAGCCAGCCGGTATGGGTTTTCCTGAAGGATTCCGTAAAGGTCAGAGCCGTATTTCTGATAAATTCTGACTCCCAGGCTCAGGGAAATACCGTATTTCTGCAAATAGACCATAGCCTTGCGCATCTGCGCTTTTTCCCTGAACTGACTGGCAATATCCTCCGCCATCCTGCGGCTGATTCCTTTTACCTGAACCAGCTTCTCCGGTTCGTCCTCAATCACCCTCAGGGTATCATCCGAAAACAGGCGGACGATTCTCGCCGCCAGAGCAGGTCCGATTCCCCGGATGGCTCCGGAGCCAAGATATCTTTCGATTCCGTCCCTGTCCTGGGGAGTCTTCTCTTCATAGCTGTCGATACGGAACTGTCTTCCATAGACCGCGTGAGTGATGTATTCGCCTCCGGCTTCGATGCTCATCCCCGTCACAGCCTGGGGCAGGGTGCCTACACAGGTCAGGCTTCGGCTGCCCTGAGTGCGTCCCAGTTCAAAGACGGTATATCCATTGTCTTCGTTCCGAAAAATAATATGGTCAATATATCCTTTGACTTTCTCCATCAGTTCTTCTTCCACTTATCCTCAAGGAACCTTTGATTACAACCGGTTTGCTGCCATCTGGGCGTATTTTCCGGTTCCGATCGCGGTGACGGACTCGGCGTTGGCCACCGTGAGGGTGCTCACACCGGTTCTTTGCTGAACCAGCGTATCCATGGATTGAAGAAGAGCTCCGCCGCCGGTCAGAATAATGCCCCGGTCTACGATATCCGCTGCCAGCTCGGGCGGAGTTTTTTCCAGAATGGAGTGGATCAGCTCCACAATCTGCGTCGTACAGTCCCTGAGGGCAATGCGCATTTCATCGCTTGTGAGCGTGACGATCTTGGGAAGCCCTGTCAGAATATTTCTTCCCCTGACCTCCATCGTACGTACGCTCAGCTCCTCAGCAGCTGTTCCGATCGTCTTTTTTATGGTCTCCGCCGTCTCTTCTCCGATAAACAGATTGTGATTTCTTCTCACATACGTCATGATCGCCTGATTGAAATTGTCTCCGCCCACTTTAATCGATGCAGAGGTAACCACTCCGGACATGGAAAGCACGGCAGCATCCGTGGTTCCCGCCCCGATATCCACTACCAGGTTGCCGGAGGGCCGGGAAACATCCAGTCCCGCCCCCAGTGCCGCGGCGATAGGAGCGGAGACGAGATAAACCTTTCTGGCACCTGCCTGATAAGCCGCCTCCTCCAGAGCCTTACGCCCGATCTGTGTGATCGTTTCCGGCACGCAGACACTGATCATCGGTTTCCGGAATGCGTATTTTCCAAGAGCTCTGGAGATAAAATGCTTCAGCATTTTTTCGAGAACGATATAGTCGACGATTACTCCCTGGCGGATCGGCCAGATCACTTCCAGGTTCGTCATCATATTTCCGGTCATCGTCCGGGCTTCTTCCCCGATTGCGCGGATCTTTTCTTCGTTCCTGTCGTAAATCACCACAGAAGGTTCCTGTAGAATCACGCCTCTCGTTGTGGTACAAACCAGGCTGTTTCTGGTGCCAAGGTCGATGCCGATATCACTGGCTGCCATGATTTGCCTCCTAAACTTCCCCGCCTGAGAGGGCAGGGATCTGATTCCTCAGGTGCTGTCATACCGGAAGTACTGAATATCCGGAGCGGATATTTCAGTACTTCCGCATATACCGCAAGGAACAAATCTGCTTTTCCCTCTGTTTGTTCCCGCGAGTATAATAATATGATTGCAGTGCAAAATGACTCC
>CACZQU010000400.1 GCA_902783305.1 uncultured Lachnospiraceae bacterium
CAGGCTGTCACCTCCCTTTATGACAAATTCAGCCACGCGAAGCGGGGCGGAAAAGCGCCGACAGGCGCGAATTTGGAATGAAGGGAGTGACGGTTGAATAGTAACCTGCAACCATGTATTGTTTCCGCGAGTATAAATGGAGAGAACGGATTGAAAAAGAGACTGGATGTTTTGCTGGTGGAAAGAGGTTTAGCCCCGTCCAGAGAGAAAGCAAAAGCATATATCATGTCGGGAGATGTATATGTAAGCGGCAGCAGGGAAGATAAAGCCGGTTCCCTTTTTGCCCAGGATGCCTTGATCGAACTTCGGGCATCTCCTCTGAAATATGTCAGCAGGGGAGGGCTGAAGCTGGAAAAGGCTCTGAAGGTGTTCCCGGTGAATCTGCAGGGGAAAATCTGCATGGATGTGGGCGCTTCCACAGGAGGCTTTACGGACTGCATGCTGAAAAACGGAGCGGAAAGAGTATACGCTGTGGACGTGGGATACGGACAGCTGGACTGGAAGCTGCGTCAGGACGACAGAGTTGTCTGTATGGAAAAGACCAATATCCGTTATGTCACTCCGGATGACTTGCCGGAAAAGGTGGATTTTGTCTCGGTGGATGTGTCATTCATTTCTCTGTCCAAGGTTTTGTCTCCGATCCGGAGGCTTATGAGAACGGAAGGTGAAGTGGTCTGCCTGATCAAACCGCAGTTTGAGGCGGGACGGGAAAAGGTAGGGAAAAAGGGTGTTGTGAGGGATCCGGCAGTGCATCAGGAAGTGATAGAGAAAACAGCCGGCTTTGCCAGGCAGACAGGCTTTGTCCTCAAGGGACTGGATTACTCACCGGTGAAAGGTCCCGAGGGGAATATTGAGTACCTGCTTTATCTGGGAAGGGATGAGTCACTGACGGATACGGACGCCGGGGAGAGCTTTCCTTATGTGGCCGGGGTTGTTGAGGCAGCGCACAGCGCTCTGGACAGGTAGGAATTATGAAATCATTTTTTATCATTACCAATACGGACAAGGATCCAAACTCTGTACTGACGAAGAGTATCGAAAAATATCTGCGCGCCCAGGGCTGTACCTGTCAGGTGCGGCTGGCGGACGTAAAGAAGGAAGGAAGCTTTCATTACACTGATCCTGAGATGATTCCCGAAGGTACGGAATGCATACTGGTGCTGGGAGGAGACGGAACCCTTCTGCAAGCTTCCCGGGATGTCTCCCATCTTCAGATCCCGCTGATCGGTGTGAATCTGGGAACCCTGGGATTTCTGGCTGAAGTGGAGAGAGGATCCATACATTCTGCTCTGGACAAGCTGATCCGGAATGACTTCGAGATCGAGGAAAGAATGATGCTGAAGGGAACCATTTACCGGAATTCAGAGGTCATCGGTGAAGATTTCGCCCTTAACGATATTGTGATCTTCCGTGACGGCCCTTTGCGCGTGGTGGAGTTTCAGAATTATGTCAATGGAGAATACCTGAATTCATATCTCGCTGACGGAGTGATTCTGGCTACGCCCACCGGATCGACAGGATACAGCCTTTCCGTAGGCGGACCTCTGGTTTCTCCCAGTGCCAGTATGATTATTCTTTCGGCGGTCGCCCCCCATACCATGAATACAAGAAGCATAGTATTCTCGGGAGATGATATGATTGAGGTGGAAATCGGGAGCGGCAGGCGGAGGGAAATGGAGAATGGTATCGCTTCCTTTGACGGGGATACGATGATCTCTATGGTGACCGGTGACCGGATTTGCATCACCAGGGCGGAACGTACCGCGAAAATTCTGAAGCTCAACCACCAGAGCTTTATCGAAGTCCTGAGGAAAAAAATGAAATAAGGGCTACTGAACAGAACAAATAAGGAGCAGCAATGGCAGGAGAGGAAAATGAAGTCTGCAAGACAGGACAAGATCCTGGAGCTGATCCGGGAATTTGAGATAGATACGCAGGAGGAGCTTGCGGTCCGCCTTCATGAAGCCGGCTTTACGGTGACTCAGGCTACGGTATCAAGGGATATCCGTGCGTTAAATCTCACAAAACTGGCAGGAAAGGACGGGAAGCTCTGCTATCAGGCAGCAGGAAATACCCCTGCGGAGCTTCCGTTGAAATATATCCGTGTTCTGCGGGATTCCGCGGTGAGCGTGGTGACGGGAAAGAATATTGTGATTCTCAAAACCGTGCCTGGCATGGCCATGGGAGCCGCTGCCGCCTTGGACGCGACGGGCTGGGAAGAGATTCTGGGCTGTATCGGTGGTGATGATACGATCCTTTGTGCCTGTCCTGATGAGGAAGCGGCGGAGATGGTCTGTGAAAGGCTGAAGCATTTTATCGGCCAGCCATTACCATAAAGAAGCCTGGTATCGTTTACAGCGTGAGATAAAGCAGGTCAGGCTGACCATTTCAGGGATCGACATGCGAAAGGGTAACCTGGCGTATATAAAGGAGAGCAGAAAATGCTGAACCATCTGCACGTCAGAAATCTGGCGTTGATTCAGGAAGCTGAAGTGGAATTCCATTCCGGACTGAACATCCTTACGGGTGAGACAGGAGCCGGAAAATCAATATTACTGGGCTCCATGCAGCTGATTTTGGGGAGCCGGGTTTCCCGGAGCATGATCCGCACCAATGCTCCTTATGGGTTGGTAGAGCTTTTGTTCTCGGTGGAGGACGAAAGCGTACTCGACCGCCTGAAGGAGCTCGACATTGTACCCGAAGAAGGACAGGTGCTGCTTTCCCGCAAGATCATGGAAGGAAAAAGCATCAATAAAATTAACGGAGAGTTGTGTACGGTCTCCCGGATGAAAGAAGCGGCAGGCCTCTTGTTTGACATACATGGACAGCATGAGCATCAGTCTCTTCTTTATCCCGACCGTCAGCTGGAGATCCTGGACGCTTATGGCAAAGAAGAAATTCAGCCGGCCAGGATAAAGACAGAGGAGGCTTTCCGCCGTTACCGGAAATGCTGCTCGGATCTGAAAGCGCTGGATATGGATCAGGCACAGCGAAGCCGGGAGATTGCGTTTCTGGAATTTGAAATCGATGAGATTGCAAAAGCAGCGCTTGTGGACGGAGAGGACGAGGAGCTGGAGAAACAGTTCCGCAGAATGACGAACAGCAGACGGATCATGGAGGCACTGGGTCAGGCAGCTGCCTTGACAGGAAGCGGGGAGGACCAGGGCGCAGCCAGCCAGGTAGGGGAAGCCTGCAGACTGGTGCGTCAGGTATCAGAGCTTGATCCTGATCTGGCTTCCCTTTCCGGATCCCTTGAGCAGATTGACAGCCTTCTGAGCGATTTTGAGAGGGAACTGTCCTCCTGCATGGACGAAATGAACTTTGACGAGGAGACCTTTTACCGTGTCAGTCAGAGACTGGATCTCATCAATAATCTCAAAACAAAATATGGGCAGACGGTTCCGGAGATCCTGGCTTACCGGGATCAGCGCCAAAGCCGCCTGGACAGTCTTATGACCTATGAGGAAAAGCTGGCTGAGCTCAAGGAGCAGCAGGCCAGGATCCGGAAAGAGCTGGATCAGTCCTGCAGAGAGCTTTCCTGCCTCAGGGAGAAATATGCGGGGCTTCTGCAGGAACAGGTGGTGGAAGGGTTAAAGGACCTCAATTTTCTGGAGGTGCGTTTTGAGATCGATTTCTCCCGGAAAAAATCATATACGGAGAATGGATTCGATGAGGTGGAATATCTGATTTCCACAAATCCCGGTGAGGAACTTAAGCCATTAGGAGAAATTGTATCCGGAGGGGAGCTTTCCAGGATCATGCTTGCCATCAAAGCGCTTCTTGCGGACCGGGATCATGTGGAGACGTTGATCTTTGATGAGATCGATACAGGGATCAGCGGCAGGACGGCACAGAAGGTATCGGAAAAAATGGCCTATATCGGAAGACATCATCAGGTGCTTTGTATTACGCACCTTCCGCAGATTGCGGCCATGGCGGATGCTCATTTTGAGATCAGCAAGGATGCAAGTGAAGGTTCGACGATGACCAGGATTACTCCGCTTAACGAGGAGGCGTCAGTGAGGGAGCTGGCCAGGCTTTTGTCCGGTGCCTGCCTGACGGATGCGGTAATCGGAAATGCCAGAGAGATGAAGAGGCTTGCGGCTTTGACAAAAGAAAAATGGGCGGAAACAGACTGACCGCAGCTGGCTGCTGCTGAACAAGCTGCATGCTTCAAGACACAGGACAGGGGTGTTTCCCGGGTAAATTCCGGGAAGCCCCTGTTTTTTTGTCTGACAGTCTGCTTTTGTCCCTCTGGATAAGCGGCTCAATCCTGAGCGTTGAGCCTGGTGCTCTTTGAAAAGAGATGAATACAATGATGCGTTTAATCTGCAGCTTCAGACAGAAGGCTGCCGCTGAAAATATTACTTTATTGTCAGAAAAAGGCGAAAATGAAATAGTAAAGGAAAATCATGGGAAAAGGCCGGAATATGCGGCGAAAGAAAGCTGAAACAGACAGAAAAAAGCCAATATTGTAGTAATAAATAGAAATATAACTGTTATAGTCGTATAAATAAGATAATAAACAGTTGAAATTCCGACGATAAGTGTTATATAATTGGACAGGACAGAAAACAATATTGTTGAACCTGTCAAACCATAAAGAAGGAGGAAAAACCATTGGAAAAAATCAGAGTAGCAATAGCAGATGACAATGAGGTGTTTCTCAGAGAACTGGGAGCCAGGATTTCAGGTGACAACAGTATGCAGCTTGTAGGTGCTGCAAGGAACGGTGAGGAGATATGCAGAATAATCCGGGAGGAGTGCCCGGACGTGGTAACCCTGGATCTCATCATGCCGAGAAAGGACGGACTGGCGGTGATGGATACAGTGCTGAAAGAAGAAGGATACAAGAAGCATCCGTCCTTTATCGTGGTATCCGCTGTGGGGAAGGACCGGATCGCCCAGGAGGCTTTTGAGCTCGGTGCGGATTATTATCTGAGAAAGCCGGTGGAATTATCCTCTGTAACAGCCAAAATACGGAATTCCTTTCTTCGCAATCATGCACTGGAGCTGAATTCGCGGGCTGTCCTCAGGGAAGAACCTGCTTCTTATGTCTCAGGGAATCCGGTGGGAGATCTCAGTTCCATCCTGGTGGAGCTGGGAATTCCGGCTCATATCAAAGGATATCAGTTTCTCAAGGAAGCCGTTCTGATCTGTCTTGATCATCCGGAATGTCTTGATTCTGTCACCAGAAAGCTTTACCCTTTGATTGCAGAAAAGTATCATTCCACACCAAGCAGAGTCGAACGGGGAATCCGACACGCCATAGAAGTGGCCTGGGAGAGGGGAAGAATGGACATGATCGAGAGAATTTTCGGGTACAGTTCAAATATACGGACAGAAAAACCGACGAATTGTGAATTCATTGCGCTCCTCACGGATAAATTATCTTTGGAATATAAAAATGGGCTTTCCAAGTAGTGACTTTTACTATATAATAGAAATGACTCCAGGACTTTGGGGAGCGCGAAGCGTGGAACAATCCGCAGGAGTCATTCTGCACCATAATCATAGATGTTGAATTGATGATGATAAACAAGATTCCATGAAACTCCGTATCCTCTGATTCCGCTTTATGTTACGCCAGATGGATGGATACAGGCAGGCGTTGGCAGACCTTGGCAAGCATCACCGTGAGCGGCGGTATACAGGTTTGGCATGCTGTAAAGGAGGGCATTTTTGATGAAAAAGATTTTATTTGCCACATCAGAGGCGGTACCATTTATAAAGACCGGTGGACTTGCGGATGTAGCCGGCTCTCTGCCGAAATGCTTCAACAAAGAATATTTTGATATCCGTGTTGTGCTTCCGAAATACGCATGCATGAAGCAGGAGTGGAAGGACCGGATGGAGTATATTACCCATTTCTACATGGATCTTGGATATAAAAACTGCTACGTCGGCATTATGCACACGGAATATGAGGGCATTCATTTCTATTTCATTGACAATGAATACTATTTCAGCGGCCCCCGCCCATATGACGGCGGAACCTGGGATCTTGAGAAATTTGCCTTCTTCTCCAAGGCTGTGCTCTCGATCCTGCCGGTAATCGGCTTCCAGCCGCAGATTATCCATTGCCATGACTGGCAGACCGGTCTGGTACCTGTATATTTACATGATTCCTTCCAGCAGAATCCTTTCTTCTGGGGGATCAAGACGATCATGACAATTCATAATCTTAAATTCCAGGGAGTCTGGGATGTGAAGACCATCCAGGGAATTACCGGGCTTTCCGACTATTACTTTACTCCGGATAAGCTTGAAGCCTACAAAGACGCAAATTTCCTGAAGGGCGGAATTGTCTTTGCCGACGCGATTACCACGGTGAGCAACACCTATGCGGAGGAGATCAAAACACCGTTTTATGGGGAGGGTCTGGACGGTTTGCTCAGGGCACGGTCCAACAGCCTCCGCGGTA
>CACZQU010000401.1 GCA_902783305.1 uncultured Lachnospiraceae bacterium
ACAGCTTTCTGCCCTGGAAAGAAACCAGAACACAGAGATTGATGAGGTTGCGGGCTGTTCCGGCAGGATCCTGGCTGAGGTGCTGGCACCTTATGAGGATGAATGGGAAAACACCCTGCGGCGTATGGGATTCTTTCTGGGAAAATTTATATATCTGATGGATGCATACGAAGATGTGGAAAAAGATATCCGGAACAGGGTATATAATCCCCTTGCAGATGCTTACAGGCAGAAAGGAGATACCGGGGATTTCGAAGAGGAAACCCGCCGTCTTCTGGTGATGATGCTTTCTTATGCCTGCCGGGAATTTGAAAGCCTGCCGGTGATCCGCCATGCGGAGCTTCTGAGAAATATTCTCTACAGCGGAGTATGGAGCCGTTTTGACCTGATCAGCCGGAAGAGAGCTGGTTCCCCTTCAAAACCGTGAGGTGGAGAAAAACGGGACTGGCTTACATGGATTGATTCTCACGGGAACAATAGAAAAATATCTGTTCCTTTGCGGTATAAGTCAGATATAAGCTTGTGTTTATAGAGGAGAGAAGGAACGGGAGAAGGTAGATTATGCGTGATCCATATGGTGTATTGGGAGTATCGAGGAGCGCGTCTGACGATGAAATCAAAAAAGCGTATCGGAAGCTGAGCCGTAAATACCACCCTGATGCGAATATTAACAATCCAAACCGCGATCTGGCGGAAGAAAAGTTTAAAGAAGTTCAGCAGGCTTACGAACAGATCATGAAGGAAAGACAGTATGGAAGCGGCCCGGGATATTATGGAACCGGTTCTTCCTTCGGAGGATTTGGCAGGCAGGCCGGAGGCTATACCGGGTATCAGGATGAGGAAGCAGCCCGCAGACAGGCAGCTGCCAATTATATCCAGAATGGTCTTTATCAACAGGCGCTTAATGTACTTTCGGATCTTGGAACCAGAAACGGAGAGTGGCATTATCTTTGTTCCATGGCCAATCTGGGATTGGGCAACAATGTTACCGCGCTGGAGGAGATCCGTACAGCCGTCCGGCTTGAACCAGGCAATATTCAGTACCGGGAGATGCTGAATCGTATGGAAAATGCAGGAGACTATTATCAGACGCGGCAGTATTCCTTTGGGGGAATGAATCCCATGGGAGATGATCTTTGCATGAGAGTCTGCCTGACAAACCTGGCATGTAATCTGTGCTGTCCGGGAGCCGGATTCTGTTTCTGTTAGAAAGGAGTTTTTGCATTCATGAGTATTCGAATTGGTATCATGGGATATGGCAATCTTGGGAGAGGGATTGAATGCGCAATCCGGCATAATCCCGATATGAAGCTTGCGGCGGTATTTACCCGCAGAGACCCTGCAAAGCTGAGGATACTGACGGAGGGGGTCAGGGTATATCAGGCACAGGATGTTTTTTCGCATAAGGACGACATCGATATCCTGATGATCTGCGGAGGAAGCGCGACGGATCTTCCTGAGCAGACACCTGCCCTGGCCAGGGAATTCAATGTCATCGACAGCTTTGATACTCATGCCAATATTCCGCAGCATTTTGCCAATGTGGACAAGGCAGCGAAGGAGAGCGGGCATGTGGCCATGATTTCCGTGGGCTGGGATCCCGGCATGTTTTCACTTAACCGGCTGATCGCAATGTCCATTCTTCCCGGAGGCAGCACGTATACCTTCTGGGGGAAGGGAGTCAGCCAGGGACACTCGGACGCGATCCGCAGGGTGGAAGGAGTGGCGGATGCCCGTCAGTATACCATTCCGGTTGAGGCGGCTCTTGAGGCGGTACGCAGCGGGGGAAATCCGGATCTCACCACACGTCAGAAGCATACCAGGGAATGCTTTGTTGTCGCCAAAGAAGGCGCCGACAAGGAGAAAATCGAGCAGACGATCAAGACAATGCCCAATTATTTTTCCGACTATGATACCACCGTTCATTTTATCTCCCAGGAAGAGCTTGACCGTGACCATGCAGGGATCCCTCATGGAGGGTTTGTGATTCATTCCGGCAAAACCGGCTGGAACGATGAGCACAACCATATCGTCGAATACAGTCTGAAGCTTGATTCCAACCCGGAGTTTACCTCCAGCATCCTTGTGGCATATGCCCGCGCCGCTTACCGCATGTCCGGCGAAGGGCAGACCGGCTGTAAGACGGTGTTTGATGTTCCGCCTGCTTATCTCAGTCCCTTCAGCGGGGAAGAGCTTCGCGCGCATATGCTGTAAAGGCGGTGCCGCAGCGTCTGGGTTACCAGTCACGGCCTGACCTTCCCCGCGCGTGGCTTTACGGTTAATCCGTGAATTGTACCCCCGTCTGTCCTGTAAGAAAATCAGAAAAACGAGAGTGTTGACATAACGAAAAAAAAGGTTTATAATATCGTAACAGAAATGTAAAACATGTTTTTTTTATGTTTCTATTCTGTTTTCTGATTTTTTTGTCTTGCTGATGGTATACCGGAAGCGGCGGTCCGGCCGGATTGTATGCCGCTTCCGCGAATTTAAGGCGGAGAGGAAAGAAGATTTTTTCTTCTCGTCTTTCCGCAGGGTTGAATGAGTTTCAATGGAAAAGGGTAGAGGAGAAGGTTTTATGAATACCAAGCAAAGCGGGCAGAAACTTATTGGCATAATATTTGCGGCTGTACTGATACTGATGGCAGGTTTCCTTTTTTCAAACGTGTCCACAGTGCCGGTACATGCCGCTACCAAAAAAACCGGATTCGTGACAGAGGGAAAATATACCTATTATTACGATTCCAATGGGAAAGTGCATAAGGGATGGCTTACGCTGGGCAACAAAAAGTATTATTTCACGACCGGCAAGGGCGTGATGGTAACCGGATGGATCAAGGATTCCAAAGGCAACAGAAGATACTTCAAAAAGACCGGTGTCATGGCAACGGGCTGGGTCCGCTTCTCTCAAGGGAAACGGTATTTCAATCCCAGTACCGGTATCATGGCCACGGGATGGCTGAAGGTGGGATCGAACCGCTATTATCTGGATAAGTCTACGGGCTATGCCAAGACCGGTTTCCAGAAGATCAGCGGTAAATACCGTTATTTTTATTCCAATTCCTCTGCCCTTGCGAGGGGTTGGCTGTCTAACAGCAAGGGAGAAAAAAGATACTTCAGCACCTCGTCATCTGTTGCGTCAGACGGCGCAATGGCCACCGGCTTCACCAAAATCAGCGGCGACACCTATTACTTCTATAGTGGAAGCGGTAAGATGGCGACGGGCTGGGTAACGAATACCAGGACGGACAAGAAATATTACTTTGACAGCAGCACAGGCAAGATGGCTACCGGAACGGTGACGATCAACGGCACGACCTATATCTTCAACTCCGATGGTACGCTGAAGGGAACACAGAGCTCTTCTGATATTTCCACCACCGGTACAAAGACGATCAAGAATTACCTGCTCGGCGCTTTGCAGCCGGTAGGCAAGGCTCTTTATGTCTGGGGCGGCGGCTGGAATGACTCCACCAGGAAGGGGATCAGTCCGACGTGGGTTTCCTGGTACAACAGCCAGTCCAGCGGTTATGACTACCACTATTACAATGACCTTAGCGTCAGCAACAGAGCAAAGGGTCTGGACTGCTCCGGCTTTGTAGGATGGGCTACATATCAGGTTATGCATACGGAGTCCAATGTCGGATATGGTTATACGGTCGTGTCCGGTGAGGTTGGTTATTCCTACAGGAACCGCGGATGGGGAAGTGTGATCCATCAGAATTACCTTTCTTCGCAGGATTATGTTGTCAAGCCGGGTGATATTGGCTTTAACGACAACCATGTCTGGATCGTGATCGGTCAATGCAAGGATAAGAGTGTAGTACTCGTTCATTCTACTCCGCAGGCGGGCTGCCAGATTGCAGGGACGACAACGCCATACGGCGGCTATGGTTCTCAGGCAGCAGCTCTGGCTGAAAAATATATGAGGAAATTCAATGTTTCTTCCAAGTATGAGTATCACAATTCCACAGGAAACTATCTTGTTCAGTACGATTTCTTCCGTTGGAACAGAAGTACTCTTTCGGATCCTGACGGATATATGAGCAAGACGGCGGACCAGATTCTTGCAGATATGCTGGGCAGCTGACCAAGGGAAGACCGGGTAATCGTCCAAAAGGATTTTTGTCCGGAGACATTGAAATGAACCAGGACGCTGAAGCTTTTGGGCTTCGGCGTCCTTTTCATTTTTTACGATGGCGGTGGTATCCGGGCGCAGGCTGCGCGATTCTCCGTCAACGGAGCCGTGGGACTACGGAATCCGATATTCTCAGATGATCCGCCGGATCTACCTTCTTGTAACAAAATGATTTCAAATTGTTACAGAAAAATTAAATTTCCTCTTGCATCCGTAACATATCTGTGGTAATATTACTCTCGGATTAAGGAAAGATGAATAAATATTACGTTTTCATAAAGTTCTTCGGGGATCCTGATTTTCCAGAAAACCCATGAAGGACCTGCTGCGGAATTGGAGAGGAAATCATGAGGAATAAAAAATTCGTTTCATTGCTTTTGGCCGGAGCACTGTGTACTGCACATCTTTTTCCGGTCAGCGCAGATTATGAGTCAGATCTTCTTGAGGAGGCTTCAAGGACCCAGGCGGAGCTGGAAGCAACCTATGGATATATTGATGACTTATATTATCAGAAAGCCGAACTGGAGTATCAGGGAGAGATCCTGAACGATTCCATTTATAACTGCATGGTGGCCATTGAGGTTCTGAAGCAGGATATCAATGTCAAGGAAGGCGAAATCGCCAATACGGAAGGTCAGATTGAGAAAGCGGAAAACGCGGTCAGTGAGCAGTACAGCTCCATGAAATCCAGGATTCAGCTTCTGTATGAGAAGGGTGGAGATGAGGCCTGGCTGAATCTCATGCTCAATGCAGAGAATGTAGCGGATTTTCTGAACCGGGCCGAGTATACTCAGCAGATGTATGAAGCGGACAGGGAAGCTCTTCAGAAGTACAGCAATACCGTCAGCGCCTTCAATACGCTGGTCGACCGGTATGAAGGGGAGAAAGCGGAGCTGGAAGGGATGCAGTCCGAATATGAAGCTGCGGAGGCTGAGCTGGAATACGAGCTGGCCGTGGTTCGTGATAACATTTACGGATGTGAGGACGAAATCGCGTATGCGCAGTATCTGGCTCAGGAGAAGGCAAATTATCTCGTCGAGGTGACGGAAGAATATAACCGCGTCGTTGCGGAGCGCATTGCCTGGGAGCAGGCTGAAGCGGAGAGAATCGCCAGGGAGCAGGCTGAAGCGGAGGCCGCCGCAGCAGCAGCTGCCGCTGCGGCTGAGGCTGAGGAAGAGATCGTTTCCGAGGAAAATGCCGTACAGGCACTTGTACAGAGCGGGATGAATGAAGAAGAGTTTGCGGATGCCCTGGTAGACAGCGGTATGGATGCTGAAGAGGCGCAGGAGGTAATCGAAAGCCTGACAGTATATGATGAGGACGGTGCTGCTGTGAGCGCTCTGGAAGCGGCCAGCTCCGGTGCAGCTGTGTTTAATTCGGACGGCGAAGAGGTGAGCGCTTCCTCTGTTGTTGAAGCAGCAGCTTCAAGCTCCGGTCAGTCCGTGGTGGATTTTGCGACGCAGTTTGTGGGAAATCCCTATGTGTGGGGTGGAACAAGCCTGACAAACGGAGCGGACTGCTCCGGCTTCGCGCAGAGTGTTTATTCCAATTTCGGCGTAGACCTTCCCCGGACCTCCTATGAGCAGGAATCCGCCGGAACATCGGTATCGTCTCTTGAGGAAGCTCAGCCCGGCGATCTGATCTGCTATGGTTCTCATGTGGCAATTTACATGGGAGACGGACAGATTGTCCATGCTTCCAATGAAACAGATGGTATCAAGATCAGCGACAACGCTGCATACCGCACAATTACGTCTATCAGGCGACTTGTCTAATGATAGAGCCTCTCCACGGTCCCTGCCCTGGGACCAAAGCCATGACCTGGTTCCCCGCCGGGTAATAAGCTTCCCCTAAAGGAGAGACAGTTCCTGCTGCCGGGTCCCCGCCCGGCAGCAGATCCCCTTTGAAAGCGGGCAGCTGTCTGGTATTTCCGGAATCGCTGCCGGCTTCGACAAATGCGTCTTGGATTATATATAACACAGTACTGCCGTATGCAGCTGTCGGATCCCCTCCGGCAAGTGCATACGGCAGTGTTTTTGTCTCGTTATATTATAACAGTCATCCGAAAATGATCTGTCAAAGTCTGAAATTCCGATACAGGAGGAGAAAGTGAACTGGGAAGATAAAGAATATGCATATTTCCGCCATCAGAAGTGTGAGTATTTCCCCTGTCATAAAAATGCAGATCCACAGAACTTTAACTGCCTTTTCTGCTATTGCCCGCTTTATTATCTGGGCAGAGAATGCGGAGGAAATTTCA
>CACZQU010000402.1 GCA_902783305.1 uncultured Lachnospiraceae bacterium
GACGTCTCCCTTGGACTGGAGGATCAGGAGAAGGTAGGTATCATCGGGGTCAACGGCACAGGAAAATCCACGATCCTTTCCCTGATCGCAGGACGGGATGAGGCGGATGAGGGGACCATTACGATGCGGACCGGCCTCAGGGTTTCCTACCTTCCCCAGGATCCCTCCTTCGATCCGGAGCTTACCGTACTGGAAAACACCATGGCTGCCGCGAAGGGAGGGGACGAGCAATGGGATATCCTGGGCGAGGCCGTGGCGATGCTGGGAAGGCTCGGCATCACCGATCCTGATCTTCCCATGAAGATTCTCTCCGGAGGCCAGAGAAAACGGGCTGCTCTTGCCGCTGCCCTGCTCTCTCCCTGTGACCTGCTGATTCTGGACGAGCCCACCAACCATCTGGACCATGACATGGTAGAATGGCTTCAGGACTGGCTTTCCGGCTACCGGGGCGCTCTGATCATGGTGACCCATGACCGGTATTTTCTGGACGAGGTTACCAGCACCATCTGGGAAATTGACCGGGGAAAGATCTACAGCTACAATGCCAATTACGAAGGATACCTTCAGAAAAAACAGGAAAGGCTGGACTTTGCTCTGGCTTCTGAGCGGAAGATGGAGGCCCTGTACAAGCAGGATCTGGCCTGGATGATGAGGGGAGCACGGGCACGTTCCACCAAGCAGAAGGCGCATATCCAGCGCTTTGAAGCGCTCCGTGACCGGGAGAAAATCGTTGAGGAGCGGAATGCGGTCATTTCCTCCCTTCCCACGAGAATGGGGAATAAAACCATCGAGATTTCCGATCTCTCCAAATCCTTCGACGGGAAAACCCTTTTCCGCGGCTTTACCTATACCTTCCGCAAAACCGACCGGATCGGGATCATCGGGCCGAACGGCTGCGGGAAATCTACTCTGGTCAGAATTCTTCTCGGCCTTCTTCCTCCGGATACCGGAAAGGTAGAGATCGGACAGACGCTGACGTTTGGATATTTCAGCCAGGAAAACGAGGCTCTGGATGAATCGATGCGGGTGATCGATTATGTCCGGGACGGTGCGGAATACATCCGCACCCAGGACGGCCTGGTTTCTGCCACCTCGATGTGCGAACAGTTCCTTTTTGACAGTGCCAGCCAGTATACCCCCATCGCTTCCCTTTCCGGCGGAGAGAAGCGCCGGCTGTACCTACTGCGCATCCTGATGGAATCTCCTAACGTGCTGATCCTGGACGAGCCTACCAATGACCTCGATATCCAGACCCTGCAGATCCTTGAGGATTACCTGGATCATTTCGCCGGAATCGTGATCGCCATCTCCCATGACCGTTATTTCCTGGACCGTGTAGTCAACAGGATCTTCAGCTTTGAGGAGGATGGAACTCTTGCCCAAAGTGAAGGTGGATATGAGGATTACCGCCTGCATCTTCTCCAGAGGGAAGAGCCTGATTCGCTGGCCGTGCAGCCTCCGGCTCCAAAGACTCAGGCTCCCCGTTCCCATCAGCCGAAGGTCAAAACCAGCCTTTCCTATAAAGAGCAGCGTGAATATGAAGCTTTGGAAGGGACGATCGAAAGCCTCACTGCCCGTTCGAAGGAGCTCGATGATGAGATCCGGTCAGCATCGGCCGATTATACCCGGCTGGTGGAGCTTACCACGGAAAAAGAGGCTGTAGAGCAGCAGCTGGAAGCAAGCATTGAGCGTTACCTGGAGCTGGAAGAGATGATAGAGACAATCAAAAATCAGGGGAGGTAATGGTGCAAAAAGGGGACGGTTCTGCAAGGAACCGTCCCTATGTCAGTCGAGAAGATCAGAAATCAGGGAAGTTTATAGTGCAATAAGGGGGACGGTTCTTCAAGAAACTGTCCCCCTTGTCATCATCCAAGGAACTGTCCGCCTGACAGTTGGAACCGTCCCCCCTGTCACCGCCTGACAGTCGGAACCGTCCCCCTTGTCATCAATACAGAAGATCCACGATCCAGGTCGTGCAGGCCGGAACATAGCTCAGGAGCAGAAGAACAAGGACCAGCATCAGATACCACGGGATGGCTTCCTTGATGAAATCCTTGGTTTTGCAGCCGGTAATGCCGCAGGTGACAAACATCAGCGTGCCCATGGGAGGGGAGAAGGCTCCGATTGCATTGTTGAAAATATACACCATGGCAAACTGGATCTCGTCGATGCCGAAGGATTTGGCGATCGGCGCCAGAAGAGGAACCAGAATGATCATGGAGGCATTCCCCTCGATGAACATGCCGACGATGATCAGGAAGATGTTGACGATAATCAGGAAGACATATTTGTTGTTGATATTCATGATCATCCAGTTGGTCAGAGCCTGCGGGATCTTTTCTTTTGTCAGGATCCAGGAGAATACGGAGGCCGCAGAGACAATCAGCATGATGGACGCCGTAGAGGTAACGGTTTCCTTCATGGCGGTGGCCATATCCTTGAAACGGATGTTTCTGTAGATAACCCCAAGCAGCACGGCATAGAGGATGGCGACAGCTCCGGCTTCGGTCGCGGTAAAGATACCCAGACGGATACCGCCGATGATAATAATCGGAAGGCAAAGGGGAAGGAGGGCCGGGCGCAGAGCACCCCAGAATTCTGTCCTGCTGATCTTTCCGGTCCGCATGGGTTTATAGCCTCTCTTTTTGGAGATTATGGAGGCCATGACCATTTCCGCGATGCAGAGGATCGCGCCGACGCTGAGACCGGACATGAACAGCTTTCCAATCGATACATTGGCAATGCATCCGTAAAGGATCATGGCGATTCCCGGAGGGATCAGCGGCGTGATCATCGAGGAAACAGCCGTAACCACCGTTGAAAATGCTTTGGAGAAGCCGGCCTTTTCCATTTCCGGAACCATCATCTTTGCTTCCATAGCCGCGTCCGCGAGGTTCGAGCCGGAAAGCCCGCCCATCAGCGTGGAAAGCAGAATATTTACCTGTGCAAGACCGCCGGTCATCCGTCCGGTAAGCACTGAACAGAAATCCATGATCCGTGAGGTTACGCCGGTATAATTCATGACGATGCCGGCGCAGACAAAGAAGGGAATAGCCAGCAGGGAGATACTCTCAACACCCGTAATCGCCTGCTGTGCGTAAACGATGGGATTCGCGCCGGCCAGGATAAAATAGACCGCAGAACCGCCGAGAACGGAAATATAAACCGGAACCTTCAGGAACAGAAGAACCAGCATGACAATGGCGGCGATGGCACATATCGTAGTACTGCTCATGATTTTCCCTCCTCCGCTTTTTTGCTCTTGTCAAAATATTTGGCATAAAAATAACTGATGATGGAAATGCAGTACGATACCGGCGCAATGCCATACTGCAGCCACATGGGGATATGCAGGATACTGGAGGAACGTCCGTTTTTGATGAAAACCTGAATAAACCCGATGCTGGCATAAAAAAGGTAGCCGATCGTGACGACGACAACGACGTCGATCACATATTCAATCACTTTCTGAAATCCCTTCGGGAACATTTCCACGACCATTTCGATCGCCACATGGTTGCCGGTGCGGTAAGCGGCGCCGGCGGCGGAAAACACGATCCAGACCATGCAGAAAAGCTGGACTTCCTCGAGCCAGGTGAAGGGTTTTCCGACAATATAGCGCATGATTACGCCCATAAAGGTCAGTACAATCAGTACAATCAGCACGATAGACGCAACAGCAATGTCCAGATTCAAAATGACTTTTTTCAAAGTGCTTTCCTGTTTCATCTGAACAACTCCTTTCAAACCTGAGTGATCGGTATCCTCGCGGGAACAATAAACGGAAAAACAGGTTTTCCGGCCGCGGGATATGCAGAAGTACTTCATACCCATACCGGATATGAAGTACTTCTGGGACAGCCCCGGCATCAGTCCGGCTGAAGTGCGTTACCATTCAGCGGACAGCTGAACCGCAGCGCAGATGCCGCACACAGTTCCCGGGC
>CACZQU010000403.1 GCA_902783305.1 uncultured Lachnospiraceae bacterium
ATCATAGACTTTCGGATGACGGAGGAAACACTTCAAACCCCTGATCCTGTCATCGCGGGAGTTCATCATCTGAAGCTTCCCATGCTGGAGACGGTTGACATGGATGAGCCTGATCCTGAATTTGTGGCTGTTTATTCGGATCCTTCCGCAGATTCGATGGTTAAATTTGAGATAACTTATCAAAAGCAGATCATCAATCATCAAGTGTATGTGGATTTCCTGCGTAAGAAAAGGGGCAAAACCGCGCTGAAGGGTTTTTTTGAAGCCCTGGTGGAGCTGGATCCGGACAGGGCGATCCTCTGGCATTGCAGGGACGGAAAGGACCGTACAGGGCTCGCCGCGGTGCTGCTTCTTTCCGCTCTCGGAGCGGATCGTGATACGATCCTTACGGATTTTATGCTCACCAATGATTTCAATCAGGATCTTATTGACGCAGCTTCCCAAACCGCCAGGCTTTGTCATTTCTCACCGGATAAGACTGACATTTACCTGTTTATGGCCGGCGGCGTAATCCGGAGATTTATGGAGCATGCGCTGGATTACCTGGAGACGGAATACGGAAGCGTAACCGGCTACCTTGAAAAAGAACTCGGGATCGATGAAGATATCAGAAACAGACTGTGCACAAAGTTCCTGTACACAGAAGCGGAGAATTGACATGAAAAAGATCGTACTGTATTCGAGCAACACAAGAAAACGCGGCACATCCCATTTCTGTGAGGTTTTTCCCAAATGGAGTGATCTGTGGGACGCGGCTGCGAAAAAGCATAAAGAACTGGATCTCACCATGGTATTGCAGCAGAACGGCAGATATTTTCTGGACATTTCTGAAGGAAAAACAGGAAGGATGCCCAGCGGTGTTCCCATGATCACCCTTCCGGAGGATGCGTCTATTGCCGATTTCGTTCAGACCATTAAGATGCAGAATCCCGATGTGGCAATCGCCGTCCCCCACCCTATCAGCGGATACGACTGGAACGGAATCCGGGATGCGGTCATTGCGGAATCTCTCAGGGACGAAGGGATCGAATGCATCTGTTACAGCTACCAGACAGCCCTGGACTGTTTTGATAAGCGCAAAACATACAGGTTCCTCAAAGACCATGGATTTCGAGTTTCCGAAGCTGTCTGTATTGAGCATGATCTCTTTACGTTAAAGGGGACGGATGCCGGGTCTGCTCTAAACGCGTATCAGGAAAGCATTCTCTGGAAGATCAGAAAACTTTTGCCGGTAATTATCAAAAGCGCTGTGGGCTCTGGCTCCATCGGCGTTCAGGCTTTTTTTGATGAAATGGTGGATCAGACGAATTGACTGCCTATATTAATAACCTGTTCTGATAAGCGGCTGCACAGCAGCCAGGCCTCAGAATGTACAGCATTCTGAGGCTTATCATAACAACCGGCGTCAATTTCATTCGCGAGTAAAAAATACCGGATAAGAGGTTTATGATTCATGAGAAATTTCATGAACAAACGGAACAAAAAAGAAAAAAACACACGCAGAGTGTTTTACGACGGCGCCCTTGACATCAGGCGGTGGAAAGCACAAAAGCGCGCAGAGCAGTTTGCGGATCGCGTTGGCAGGCGGACTGTGGGGCTGCTGTCTGTCCTTATCCCGGCTCTTCTGGCATCTGCAGTGCTGATCCGGGTTTTCCGGCCTTTCATATCGCAGAGCACTCTGATCGTCGAAGTACTGCACTGTGTCAGTATTTTCGCTGCGTTTCTGCTTCCCTGTATCGGAATATTGATCCCCATCAGGCTGATGACCGGGATTCCTTCGTTCATTTTCCGCAAGCTGATGCACACTTCGGTTTTTGTCTGCACAGCATTGCTGATGTTGAAGGTGAGGAACTGGCAGGCTGTGTCGCTGACCTTTGTCCTTGCCGCTATAGGCGCACTCGTGGTGTTGTCTGTTCTGGAGAATGAAAAGTGGTACGGATATCTCCTTGTTCAGAAGTCCGTGGGGGAGGTCAGGCGCGGCCTGACGATGTATTTTGTGATGGCCGCGGTCCTGACTGCGCTCTGTGATGGCTGTCTTAATCAGCCTGAGATTGCCGCAGTGTCGATTGTGATGTGGGGTGCGGGAGACGCAGCAGCGGCTCTGGTCGGTATACCCTTTGGAAGACACAAGGTGAAACTGACCGGCAGCAGGAAATCCTGGGAAGGAAGTATGGCGATGTTGACGGTCTCTTTTGCTGCCGGATTATGTATGCTGCTGCTCATGCAAGGGGACCCTTTTCCGAAGGCACTGCTGTCGGTATTCACGGGAGCGCTCCTGGGTACGGTGACGGAGCTGTTCTCCCCGAGTGAATATGATACAATCACTGTGCCGGTCGTGATCACGACAGCGCTGATACTGATGTAATGTCTGTCAATCCCTTTTTGGACCAAATCGCTTCGCGATGACTTGCGTAGTCTTCCACCAATAGAGGTACCGTGTACCTTTGCAGACACTGGGAAAATACAGGTGTGTCAATTTACGGCAGCTTGGAGAAATAGAGATGCGGTTCAACAGTCAGCGTTGAATGGAATCGTTATGTTTTTCTTTGGAGGATGATTAAATGATGAAACGAAAGATTTGTGTTACTTTATTAATTTCTGCATTTGTCTTTGGAGTGTTGGCAAGCCTGACTGCCGCAAAG
>CACZQU010000404.1 GCA_902783305.1 uncultured Lachnospiraceae bacterium
AAAGAACGGGTTCCATCTGAATCTGGAGGGGATGAAAAAGGGCGATTATCTGCTGCAGTGCATGGCCTGTTTTGTCAATCTGGAGGAGGAGAAGGAAGCTCCGCTTACCGCCTGTCTGGATATGATCGACCGGTTTTACCGGATTGTGGAGGAATATCCGCAGGAGGTGATGCAGGTTCAGAGCCGTGACGATCTGAAGACCTTGAAATCCTGCGGCAAAATCGGGCTGATGCTGACCGTGGAGGAAGGGGGAGTCTGTATGGACAGCCTTGCCGTCCTGCGGGATCTGTACCGGCTCGGAGTGCGGATGATGACCTTCACCTGGAATTTCGAAAATGGTCTTGGTTCACCCAATCATCTTCCCCAAAAGGGGGACGGCGCAGGCACTCCGGATACGGAGCATGGACTGAAACAGAAGGGAATAGAATTCTTAAGGGAAATGGAACGGCTTCACCTTACGGCGGATGTATCCCATCTTTCCGATGCAGGGATCAGGGATGTGCTCCGGTACTCCACAAGACCTTTTGCCGCAAGCCATTCCAACGCGAGGGCGGTCTGTCCCCATCCGAGAAATCTGCCCGATGACATGATCCGCGAAATGGGCCGTAAGGGATGCCTGATCGGGCTTAACTACTATGGAACCTTCCTGGATCCTGCCAGGTACGGCGCAAAAGACGCGCCATCCCGGATCGGTGACATGGTCCGCCATGCCAGGCATATCATCAATACAGGAGGGGAAGACATCCTCGGGCTGGGAAGCGATTTCGACGGGATTGGAGGAGAACTGGAAATGAACGGGCCGAAGGACCTTCAGATGCTGGCTGACGCATTTGCCCGGGAAGGCTTTACACAGCGCCAGATCGAGAAAATCTTTTTCAGGAATGCCCTTCGGTTTTTTGAGGAAATGTTGTGAGATTTCAGAAAAAGAGGTTGACAATGATGAAGAAAAAAACATGGATCAGTTTGCTTTGCGCCTTGTCTCTGACAGCCGGTATCCTGACTTCCCTCACTCCTGCGGCCGCTGAGGAGGAGAAGGTTCTGCATGTCGCCTGGAACGCGGACATGCTGACAATGGATGTCCATAAGGATTCCAATAACTATTGCGTCCCGCTCAATATTTATGACCGGCTTTTCGAGATTCAGCTCAATGACGACGGGACGACGGAGCTGGTAAAGAGCCTGGTTGACGACTACAGTGTTTCCGACGATGGTCTGGTCTACGATTTCACGCTGCGCGATGATGTGGTATTCTCGGACGGGACACCGCTTACCTCCCGCGATGTGGAGTTTACCTTTACCCGGATGCTGGCGCTCGAGGACAGCATGCAGACGGATTTTGCCAGCGCGATCAAGGGTGCGCAGGCGCTGATGGACCACGAAACAGATACTCTGGAGGGCTTTGAGGTCATTGACGATACTCACTTTACCGTTACATTGGAGGCTCCCTTTGCCGGATATCTGTATCAGCTGGCCACAGCCTCCTGCAGTATTTTTTCACAGAAAAACGTGGAGGAAGCCGGAGACGATTTCGGGATTGAGCCGGAAAAGACGATCGGCTCCGGTCCGTATATCATCACTGACTGGGAAAGAGGCAGCCATGTGACCCTGGAAGCGAATCCTTTATACTGGGGAGATCAGCCCTCTGCTTCAACGGTGGAAATCGGAATCTATGACTCTGCGGATATGGATATGGCTTTCCAGAAGGGCGATATCGACATCCTGGACTGCGATTTCCTGGATGCGGCTATCGTGGAAGCGGAATATGCGGTGTATCCTGAGGAAAAACTTGTAAAAGCCAACCGTCTGGCGACGACATATATCATCCTGAACGAGGATGTGGAAGCTCTTTCCGATGTGCGGGTGCGGAAAGCCATACAGATGGCTGTCGACCGGCAGTCAATCCTGGATTCCATCTATATGGGTATGGGCAATCTCGTGGATGGAATCTATCCCCTCGGCCTGATCGGGTACAGCGAGGAGAATCAGGGCTGGCTTGCCTATGATCCGGAGGGGGCAAAAGCATTGCTTGAGGAAGCCGGATATGCGGACGGATTTGACCTGGAGCTTGCCGGTGATTCGTCGGCGGTCTCTTCCGTTGCCGATGTCCTTCAGATCGTGGAGCAGAACCTCCAGGCTGTCGGTATCCATGCATCCATCAGGAATTATGACGGTTCATCCTGGAAGGCTTTGCGCAACAGCGGAAAGATGGAGTCCTTTATCGGGACATGGACGGCGGATGACAATGATCCGGACAATTTCATCTATACGTTCTTTGGCAGCCTGGATAATACGAAAATCCGTTCCATCAATTATTCGGATGAGGAAGTGATCGGCAGGGTAGCCGCGGCTCGCTCCATCACCGATGAGGAAGAGCGTCTTGCGGAATACGCGGCTCTCGAGAAAAAAATCGTGGAAGAGGATGCCGCCTGGGTGCCGATGTACAGCCGCACGCATCTTTTCGTCCTTGGGGACAATGTGGAGAAGCTGGTTCCTCACTGGGCAGGCTATAATGATATGAGCTACGCGGGTGTGACGATGAAATGAAAGCGGCTGGAAATCTGATCAAAAAGATATTGAGTATCATACCGGTACTGATCGGAGTAGTGCTGCTTATCTTCATCATGCTCAGGATTGTCCCCGGAGATCCGGTGGCCATCCTGATGGGGGAGCATGTCAATCCGGATACCATCGAAAGGGTGACCAGGGCGATGGGACTGGATAAGCCTTTGTGGCAGCAGTTCCTCCGGTACATTGTTTCTGCCCTTCATGGAGACCTGGGACTGAGCTATACCTTGAAGCGTCCTGTCACATCGGTGATCATGGAAGCTTTTCCCTACACGGTAAGGCTGGCTCTGATGGGAGCGGCTTTTGCCTGGCTTGTCGGACTGTCTGCAGGGATTATCGCGGCGATACGGCCAAACCGACTGCCGGACCGGCTTTTCATGGGCTTTTCCCTTCTGGGAGTGTCCATGCCGGTGTTCATGGTGGCACTGCTGCTTCAGTATTTTTTTTCGTTCCGCCTTCGCCTTTTTCCGCTGACCAGTGACGGGAGCTTCATTTCCATGGTTCTTCCTGCCATTGCCCTCGGATGGAACAGCGCGGGTACCATTGCCAGAATGACCCGCTCGAGCCTGCTGGAGACCATGCAGGCGGATTATATCGACACAGCACGGGCCAAAGGCCTTTATAACCGGACCGTGATTCTTGGACATGCCTTGAAAAATGCCATGCTTCCGGTGATCACCATGATGGCGATCCAGCTCTCCGGCATGCTCTCCGGAGCGGTGATCACCGAGAGCCTTTTCAGTATTCCCGGGATCGGGCGTCTGGCAACGGAAGCCATCCAGAAAAGGGATATGCCCTTGCTGCAGGGAACGGTACTCTTTACAACGGTTATCGTCGTCCTGGGAAATCTGGTGACGGACCTTCTGTATGGCGTGCTGGATCCGAGAATCCGCAAAAAACAGTGATCCGTGGGAGTCGGTGATATGAAAAAAGACGGTAAAACTGAAAAAAGCGTAAAATCGGCCTTGGATCCGGTGCTGGAGGCCCAGATCGGGGAAAAGGACGGCCCCAGGGAGAAGCTGGCGCGTCTGGTCAGGCAGAATAAGCTGGCGGCATTTTCCGCGCTGGTGATCATGATCATTATCCTTCTCGCCATCTTTGCTCCCTGGATTGCCCCATATCAGGAAGCCGAGCAGGATCTGACCGCAAGACTTCAGGCGCCATGCATGGCTCATCTGTTCGGCACGGATGAGCTGGGCCGGGACGTGTTTACCCGTATCCTGTACGGGTCCCGGGTTTCGCTGATCATCGGGATCGTTCCGACCCTGATTTCCCTGGCAGTGGGTATCGTCATGGGACTGCTGTCGGGATATTTCGGAGGATGGGTGGATTACCTGATCATGAGGATCGCGGATGTGATGCTTTCCTTCCCGTCCCTGCTTCTGGCCATGGTCATCATGTACACCTTCGGCAATTCCATGTATGACATCTTTCTCGCTCTGGCGCTGATCGGGTGGGCCAGCGTGGCCCGTGTGGTGCGAAGCCACACCCTCAGCCTCAGGGAATCCGAGTATGTGGAAGCGGCCAGATCCATCGGTGTGGGAAAGCTGTCGATTATGGTACGGCATATCCTTCCCAACTGCATACCATCCCTGATCGTTCTGTTTACCCTGAATGTGCCCGCATCGATCCTGTCGGAGAGTACCTTGAGCTTTCTGGGAATCGGTGTCCAGCCTCCCGCCGCCAGCTGGGGGCTGATGGTCAATCAGTCCAGACAGTTTCTGTTCCGGATGCCCTGGCTTGCTCTCGCGCCTTCACTGTCCATCATGGTAGTGGTTCTCGCGTTCAATTTTCTGGGAGACGGTCTGAGAGACGTGCTGGATCCCTATATGAAGACGCAGTAGGAGGCAGGATTTCATGAATACAGATGCAGATATGGTGCTTGAAATAAAGGATCTTCATGTTTCCTTTTTTACGGACAAGGGAGAGATTCCCGCTGTAGGGGGTGTGGATCTGAAGATTCCCAAAGGCAGAATTGTCGGTCTGGTAGGTGAATCCGGCTGCGGAAAGAGCATAACCGCCAGATCCGTAATGGGGCTGCTGAAATACCCGGGAAGGATAGTCTCCGGCAGCATCCTGATGGACGGCAGAGATCTGACCAGGCTCAGGGAAAAGGAGCTCAGGAAAATCTGCGGCAAGGATGTCTCTATGATTTTCCAGGAGCCGATGACGTCCTTAAATCCGGTGATGAAGGTAGGGCGGCAGGTACGCGAAGCGCTGTTAAGGCACGATGAGTCGGCAGGAGGAGAACAGGCAAAGGAACGCGTGATAAAGATGTTTGAGGAAGCAGGAATTCCGGAAGCCCGGAAGCGGTATGACTGTTATCCGCATGAGCTTTCGGGAGGACTGCGGCAGCGCGTGATGATCGCCATGGCGATGATCTGCCGTCCCCGCCTTCTGATCGCGGATGAGCCTACGACGGCACTGGATGTGACGATCGAAGCCCAGATCCTTCGGCTCATGAAGCAGCTCTGCAGGGATTATGAAATGAGTGTGCTTCTGATTACCCATAATCTGGGCGTGGTTGCGGAGATCTGCGACTATGTCTATGTCATGTATGCAGGGAAAATCATGGAGGAGGCTCCGGTCTTTGAACTCTTTGACCATACCTGCCATCCCTATACCAAAGGTCTGCTCTCCTCGATTCCCCGGATCGGGAAGAATCCGGAATATCTGCATACGATCCCGGGAGTCGTGCCCAATCTGCTTCATCTGCCGAGGGGCTGCGCTTTCAGCAGCCGCTGTGCGCTCGCGGACGGAAGATGCCGGGATCAGGTCCCGGGGATGGCCTTTGCGGGGGAGGATCATCTGAGCCGGTGTTTTTTCAGTCAATCAGACAAAGGAATTGCTTATGAGTGATAATCCGGTTCCTCTTCTGACAGCGAAAGACCTTTATAAGGATTTTCTTACCAGCAAAAAACAGGTTGTCCATGCCGTTTCCGGGATCGACCTGACTATTTATGAGGGAGAAACCCTGGCACTGGTAGGGGAATCCGGCTGCGGAAAAAGCACCCTGGCGAGGACGCTGATCCGCATGCTTGCGCCTACGCGAGGTCATGTTTTCTTTGAAGGAGAGGACATTACAGGCATGCCGGAGAAGGAATTCAAACCGATCCGGAGAAAAATGCAGATGGTATTTCAGGATCCTTATGCCAGCCTGGATCCCAGGATGACCGTAAGGGATATCATCGCTGAACCGTTAAAGACTTATCATGTGTGCCGGGGCAAAGCCGAGGTGACGGCGAAGGTTCGGGAGCTGATGGGCAAGGTGGGTGTGCCGGAGGAATTTCTCTACCGGTATCCTCATCAGTTTTCCGGGGGACAGCGCCAGAGAATCGGGATTGCCCGGGCGATCGCCCTTGATCCGAAGCTTCTGGTCTGCGATGAGCCGGTTTCGGCATTGGACGTTTCGGTGCAGAGCCAGGTGCTCAATCTTCTCAAAAAGCTGAAAAAGGAGATGAATCTGACCAGTCTTTTCATCGGACATGATCTGTCGGTGGTTCATTTCATCGCGGACCGGGTCAGCGTCATGTTCCTGGGGAGAATCTGTGAAACCGCGCCGAAGGAGGAGCTTTATCAGCATCCTGTCCATCCCTATACCCGTTTCCTCCTGGATGCCATCCCTCAGGCGGATCCCCACCTCAGGGATGAATCCCGGAGTCTGATTTCGGGGGAGACGCCCAGCCCGGTGAACATGCCCTCCGGCTGCTGCTTCCATACGCGCTGCCCCTTTGCTTCGGACCTGTGCCGGACGAAGGCACCGCAGATGAAGGATATCGGAGACGGACATATGGTGGCATGTCATCTGACGATGTAATGATGAATGATGTCATCCGGCGAATAAAGCCGGAAGTATCTTTGCCGACCCTTAAAGTCAGGATGTTGCTGCGATACGGCAATGGAGCGGAGGAAAATAATGGAGACAGTCGAGATCCTGGAGGAACTGAGAAAAAGGGTGCGCACTGACGGAGAACTACGCGGAGCGTTTCTTGCGACAAGGCAGGAGCCCGATCCAATGGATGCTTTCTGCAGAGTATGCCGCGAGAAGGGTTACGAGCTCTATCCGATGGACCTGGTACATGCCGGAGAAGAATTTTACGCGACGATGCGCAGAAGTACCAACGGAGGCGGGGAGAACTCCCCTATGCTGGAAGGAGAAGACGATTTTTATGAGCTCTTTTTCGCCGGCATGGAACAGATATGATGTAAGGAACTGCCGGGACAGTTCAAAAGAAGCCGGTTTGCGGCGGTGAATGCCTTTATGTGGCGGCTTTTTCCGGATCGGTTCATCAGTCAGAGCCGTCATGCTCAGACTGACGGAGCAGATACAGGAGAATCCATTTTTCAAGTTGGTTACAGGTAAGGAGGACAGAAAAAATGGAGAAATCGAAGGTTTATTTTACGGATTTCAGGACGCAGATTGATGTCAGCCAGGGGAAAAAGCTGCAAAAGCTGTGCAGGAAGGCCGGGATAGGCGAGATCGATTTTGAGGGAAAATTCGTTGCCATAAAGATGCACTTTGGCGAGCTGGGGAATTTCGCATATCTTCGCCCCAACTATGTAAAGGCAGTAGCGGACGTGATCAAAGAGCTTGGGGGAAAGCCTTTCCTTACCGACTGCAATACCTTATATCCCGGCAGCCGCAAAAATGCGGTGGATCATCTGACGAATGCGGAAATGAATGGATTCAATTCCGTGACGACGGGATGTCATGTCATTATCGCGGACGGACTGAAGGGAACCGATGATATTGAGGTTGAGGTTCCCGGAGGAGTATACTGCAAAGAAGCGCTGGTCGGAAGGGCTCTCATGGATGCGGATGTCCTGATTTCACTGAATCATTTTAAAGGCCATGAGTGTACCGGCTTTGGCGGCGCCATTAAAAATATCGGCATGGGCGGAGGAAGCCGGGCCGGCAAAATGATTCAGCACAACGACGGGAAACCGCAGGTGAATCAGGAGCTCTGCAGGGGCTGCAGACGCTGTGCCAGAGAGTGCGGATCGGATGCCATCTCCTATCAGGCTGACGGAAAGGCTTATATTGACCCGGATATCTGCAAAGGCTGCGGACGCTGCATAGGCGCATGTTCCTTTGACGCGATCAAGAATACCAGCGACAGTGCCAATGAGATGCTTTGCCGCAAGATGGCGGAGTATGCGGCCGCGATCTGCTCCGGCCGTCCCTGCTTCCACATCACCCTGATCATGGATGTCTCTCCGAACTGTGACTGCCACAGCGAGAACGATGCGCCGATCCTGCCGAACATCGGTATGCTGGCTTCCTTTGATCCGGTTGCCCTGGATCAGGCCTGCGCGGATCTTTGCCTTCAGGCCGCACCGATTCGCAACAGCCAGCTGGGTGACCATCTGGCAAGCGAAGGATGGCATCATCATCATGATCATTTCCTGGACAGCAATCCTAATGTACGCTGGAAGGAAACCCTGGAGCATGCCGAGAAAATCGGACTTGGCAGCAGGGAATATGAGCTGATCACCATGAAATAAATCAGGGAGATACACAGAAAGGGCTGCGTTGTCCGCTCCTGAATACTCCTGGCCAGACATCTGACGGACAGGGAAGGATTGCGGTTCTGTTTCTTAGTTATTATTCACGGTTTAACTGTAAAGCCACGCGCGGGCGAATGGTACCCGAAATGGCACGTTCCCACTCGGTCTCGTCTCCCGACTCGGTCGGCGCTAAACGATGCC
>CACZQU010000405.1 GCA_902783305.1 uncultured Lachnospiraceae bacterium
GCCCCATGGAATACGAATATAGGGGCAGGATTGTGGGAGTGCGAAGCACGGAACAATCCGTAGGAGTCATTTTGCACTGCAATCATGAATACTCCGGCTGTCTCTGGCAGCCTGGGCTACGGCCTTTGCCACAGCCGGGCCGAATGACCGGGACGAGGGAGACGACTTCCATCTTACCCTTCCACTCGTCATGAAGTCTCAAGGAATCCTCTGCATAATTCATTGATATTCCCCCTTTTCGTCGTATTTTTCACATCCGGATCACAGGGCCGTGCCCGGGACAGAAGGTATAACCGGCATATTTTTCCAGCAGAAGCTTTCTGGCAGCCGTCGCCAGTGAAGAGTCCTCGTCCACCCGGGTCATCAGGTAAGGAGCAAGGATATTGAAGGCTCTCTGTTCTTCAGAAAAGCCCTTGATATTGACATAGATATCTCCCGTAAATATAAGCCCCAGTTCCGGGCAGGTAATGACGGTTTCGCCCCTCACATGGCCTCCCGCTCCCTCAAATACCTGCCACTCCTTCTCACCGAAATGCAACGTGCCGATACGGGAAAGAAGTTTATTATCCTTTTTCACACCCACGACTGTACATCTGGCCAGATCCGGTGTCTGATAACCGGTAATGATTTTGCTGAGCTGGATATATGGTTGATGCATGATATTCTGCTCCCGGAAATCCGGCTTTTTCTGTCGTTCCAGCTGAAAATTTTCCAGACAGGTCTGACTCATGTACGCGGCATCGAAAAGATCCAGGAGGCCGGTATGATCGGTATCGGCATGAGTGATCATGATGCTTTTTTTTCTGCTTGTGAAGTCCGGGAAAAGTCCCTTAAGAATACGGAGCATCTCCTCTCGATAACAGGAAAAACCACTGTCAATAAACCAAAGCTCATCCGCATATTCCAGGATATAGGTGTTGCTCCCGCACGGAGGCTCGATCACATACAGAGCCATTTCATCATCCAGCTGTCGGTGGGAAATTCTGGCCTGAAACCTCTCCCCTTTATGATCCCTGATGAATTCAGCGAAACGTCGGATGTATTCGAAGGTCTTCAGGTATTCCTCGTTCCCCGTATCCAGCTCCAGCATCTGCATGATCCGGTTTGACTGGATAAGAACCTGTACCGTCTCCTGATCTGTCAGTGACAGGAGCTCCTGCATCTCATGGGCAAAGGAGCCATAAAAGACAGAATTGTCCACGGGATGATCCGTCACCTCATATTCCGCAATCTGAACCTTGCACAGGGCGGAAAGCTCCCTCAGCACCTCCTCCAGCACTTCCTGACTGTCCACCAGAAGCCCAAGCCGGATCCGCTGGACCAGCGCGCTGCGCTTGCGGTAATTGACAAAAGAAATGTTTATATGGAAGCGGCTTATGGCTTCCAGCACCGGTATCAACGCACCGACACCATCAGGGAGCTCCAGGTCCGCCAGAATCACCTGGTGTTCATCCTGACGCGCGACCAGAAATCCCTTTTCGGACAGCCCTTTCCGGACAGCCTGAAGCTGCTCTCCATCACCCGATACCTCCAGAAACACGGTACGCTCATCGATTCCTCTGTTATAGTTCACCCGGTCGATACTGCCGCCGTGCTCCGCGATGATCCGGCACGCCTCCCGAAATGATCCTGCCTGGTCAGGCAGAGTGGCAATAAAGTTTTCCCTCATGTTTTCCTCCCGGTATTATCGCGGCTCTTCAGCCGTAAAATCCCTTCACAACCCGATATTTAGCGTAAAGTTTACAATACATCAATTCTCGGATATTTGCAATGTCCTTATTTTTATGTCAGCGCTGAGGAACCCCTTTCACACGGCTTTGCCGGGAACCGGTACTTTATCGCGGTGAAGTTGAACCGATGTGAAGTCCTGCCGCTTTCTTGATGCATTGAAATGTCTGATGTGCTATACTTGTAGAACGATACTATCCTGACGAGGGGAGCGGGATTCACTATGACAGATGTACAGCAAAGGAAAGCAGCAAGGCTGATGATAGGAGGAGATGATATTGAGAAAAAATATCAAAGTCATAGCTAAGAATCATGTGAAACCGGAATGTTCCGGCGCTTTTATTGCCGCCACCAAAACCCTCATGCTACATAGGAATATGTGACCAGTCACAGAGAAAGGGGAAAAATGAAGAAGATACTTGCAATCGCACTTTGTTTACTGCTTACATCCGCCCTAACAGCAGCGGAAGAAACGAATACAACTACAGCAGACGACACATTATCCATAACAGAACAGGCGGCAGCTCTCTATGAAGCGGAAGATTATGAAAATGCAGTTCCCCTTCTTCAAGAAGCGGCTGATCAGGGTAACGCTGAAGCACAGAACAAGCTGGGAAACTGCTATGTCAGCGGCTTGGGTGTAGATCAGGATTATGGAGAAGCACTGAAATGGTATCAGCTTGCAGCTGATCAGGGTAATCCTAACAGTATTACCAATTTGGGAATTTGTTATTATTATGGAGAAGGTGTAGATCAGGATTATGAAGAAGCGGTGAAGTACTTTCAGCTTGCAGCTGATCAGGGATTTGCTGAGGCACAGAATTATCTTGGCCTGTGTTATGATAATGGTTTTGGTGTAGACCAGGATTATGAA
>CACZQU010000406.1 GCA_902783305.1 uncultured Lachnospiraceae bacterium
CACATCCAGCACATCAAAAACATTGATCGGTGTGACGAAGCTGCCGTCCTTCAGTTCCAGCACATCAGCCATCACAGCTCTCCTTTCAAAAAGAATCCCCCAGGGAAGTTCACCTTCCCCGGAGGATCCTGTCCGATCAGCTTAAGAAATCATCGTCATCATCCAGGCCAGCGAAATCCTCTTCCGCAGTGGCATGGCCGCCAAGCCTCGGTCCATCGTTCCACTTCTGGAGATTATTGATCGCGCAGGCAATCCCCTTCGAAGACCCGGTATTGTAGGCGAAAAATCCCAGGGAGCATCTGCCAAAGCAGCCGCTATAGATTTCATCCGGATCCAGGATCGGATTACGGTCACGGTCAACGACACCGGGCTTCTGCCGGTTATTGGCATTGATGAAGTAGTAACCGGCCATCGACTCATCATCCGGGAATTCCTGATCTCCATCCCGGAGAGGTTTCTTCAAAGTATCGTAGGGAGGTACGGATTTCCCGGTTCCCTTCAGTTTCGCCTGTCCCTCTTCGTAAGCAGCACGCATGGCTTTCTGGACAGCGTCAATGGTCTTCGTGTCTGTCTTTTTGATCCGCACCTGGATGCTGTACTTCGGTTCGGAACCGTTGATGCTCTGCGGCTGGGTAACATGGACATAGCTCCAAAGAGTTTCCGGGCTGGTGATCACTTTTGTCGAACTCATAATTTTTGCCATAATTCTTTTCCTTTCTTCTGCCACACGGCCTGCCCCATGTGCTGATTAAAATGGTTCTGCCTGACAGGAGGCATTAAGCAAAGTCAACTGATGGATTGTTCATTTCAGGACGTTTGTCATCCCTGCTGACCAATGCCGGTTTTCCGGTCGGACGGTACACAAGACAGCCAATGATCTCCTGGAAGCGCTTCTTTCCGAGAAACTTCTCCATGGCTGAAACAGAAAGAAGCTTTTTCTCATAAGGATCAAAGCCTGCTGCCGTAACCGCCTCCGCCACCTTTTTGTCATCGGTGTATTTCCTGTTCGCCCGTCCCTCGACAACTTTCCAATCATGCCATTCTTTCCCCCGGAGGGCTTCAGAAAGGGCATAGTCCTTCACATCCTCCGCCCACCTGACCAGATCGTCGATCTGAGCCAGGATACTGTTGATCTCATCGTCTTCCAGGACATCCGGATTCGCGAATTCATACCTGGTAAGCGCAAGGTTTTCTTCCGCCCGCTTACGGCATACTGCCTTCGCCTTGCAGAACCGGCACCAGGATCCACAGGACAGCTCCCCGCCCCCTGAAAGAGCCAGTTCGGCAGCAGGCCGGAGAACTTCATCTGCCCAGGTAAGCAGCGCTTCCGTTGTCAGTGACCACCTGGAGTAATTCGAGATCCTTGGCTGGTAGATCACCAGTGTGATCTCATTGATCTCATAGAGCGGGCTGAAAACGCTGTAAGCTCCCAGTGCATAGCACTTCAGCTGGCTGTTATCTTCTGCCGAAACACTCACGCCTTTTCCGTATTTGAAATCAATGACAAACAGCTTTCCGCTGCTGATCACGACACAGTCAGAGGTTCCAAACCCCTGCTTCACCCAGGCAGAAAAATCGATCCGCTGTTCAATACAGATCATGGCATCGCCGCACTCACGCCTGGCCTGTTCATAGATCTCCATGACCGCATCCCTGTAACCTTCTGCGCATTCCTGCATTTCCGTATCGTAATACTGCATCCCCGGACGGGGATCCTCCGGTTCTCCCCCAATGGCTTTCCTCAGAAGGTACTCACATAAAGAATGTGCCTCCGTCCCCTCTTCGGCATAGACACTGGATTCCTGCCCGAACTGCTCCCCCATCACCAGGGAAGGCGGGCAGTGGATCAGCCTGTCAGCAGAAGATGGTGAAAATCTCGCATGAATATCAGGCATCCAGCACCTCCTTTGCTTTCCGGAGCAGATCCGGATAATTGGCCGGATCAACCTCCGACAGTTTCTCAGCGCCAAACTCCGTCAGCAGCGCCTTCATCTCTTTCGTATGGCCTTTCCGGGAAATATCTGCCAGGACAGCCCGGACATCCTCCAGTTTTATGCCCGTTTCCGGTTTCTCAGCAGGCACTGCGGTTTCTCCCTCTGCAGGTGGTACCGCCGCCAGCTCCCTGATGCATTCTTCAAGCGACGCAAGGGCTTCTGCAAGTAAAAGAAGCTTTTCATTCATCAAAATCCCTCCATTCATGTGTTCTGTCGAATCAGGTTCATGATCTCCGTTATGTGCTCCTGGATGGCCTTGCGGTTCAGGCGTGGAGCATCCAGGGCGTTTTGGATAGCTTCCGCCTCCTCCATCAGGTCATTCAAAAGCGTGGTTCTGTCTTCCTGCTCCTGTTCCCAGTCCTTCTGGTAATCCTTGATCTCATCTTCCAGCTCTTCCATTTCCTCTGCCTGGTCAGCCAGCTGTTTCCGGATCAGGGCGGCAGTTTCACAGCCGCCCGTCTCATCAACCACCTCAATGATATCCTCTACACAAAGGAATGTCCGGATCTCTCCTGACGGAAGCAGCACCTGAACCGGGAACAGATCATTCATGGTTCGCCACTTCCTTCAGGAACCTGTCCGCACCAGCAAAGACCTTCTGAACAGTGACCAGGTCAAGATGTGTGAGGGATGCTACGACCTTTGCCATGGTGTCTGGATCAACCTGCACGGCCTCGATCTCTTTGGCCGGATCATGGTCATCGCAAGACATCTCAGTGGGATTGTCATCATCAACAGGTTCAAAGAATCCGTTCATCCCACCGAAATACAGGTTTTTGATGTTGATCGTCATTGGTTACTCCTTTCCGCCCGAAGGGCATAAAAAAGCGAGGTCTCCCCCGCAGCCATTTTGAACAGCTCCGGCAGCTACCGGAGCCCACAGATAATGTTTTTTACCGCATAGTACGGTGTCGGATCCTTCTTCCCGAAAGAATCAACCAGGTCAAGTTTTTCCTCCGCATGATGATCAACAGGAAGCGTCCCGTACTTTTCGAAAAGCTGAAGTATCCTCAGCTTTTCCTGACGTTCTTTGCTTCTGGTGTTTGCTCTCTGTCTTGCTCTGCTCATAGCACAATCCTCTCCAATGAACGTTGTTTTTACGTCCGCCATCTGGTCTTACTTGCCATCAATGCCAGGAAGGGACGGGGCCTGTTCGCCCGGTATGAAGTTTTTCCGCGTTCCTGATCGTCAGATATGCGGTTGAATCGCTGTAGCCTTCGTTGTTCCTGTTGAGAGAGTATCGATCCGGTCTCATCCAGTCTTCCGATCTGTCCCTCTGTCTTTCCCGGTCTCTCATTACTTTCCTCCTCGTTTTGTTTTCCCGCTCGGGATGGTTACAGTCTACTGCTGATCCCGATTTATATCAGCCAACCGCGATTGACAATAAATTCAAAAATCCCTGTATTTTGTCAACTCCGGTTGACAGACATTTTTCTCCGGATGTGGTATAATCCCCTGCCTTCCTGTCGGAATGGCTATGCCTGCCTCAAATGCTTTGCCTGGAACCTTAGTGCCGCTGCCAGTTCTTTCTGATCTCCTGGAATCAGGCTTCCTGCAGCTGATGCCAGCATCCTGATTGCTTCAGCCAATTCCGGATCCAACCCTTGGAATGGATCTGCCTCATATTCGAACAGGTCATTTGGTGAGATATCAAGTGCCGCGCATAGTGGAGATATCTTGTCCACTTTGGGAAGCGCTCCATTCTCGATCCTGTTGATCATCTGTCGTGACATACCTGTTTCAAAAGATAACTGTTCCTGAGACCAGTTCTTTTTTTCACGGTATTTTGCTACAGTAAATCCAAAATCCTTGCTGCCCGGCACCTGTCTCACCTCCTTTCCGCTTTAATGCTCCTTTCTCCAGAAGCCGTCACATAATGAGACTCCCGAAAGTTGTCTGTCCCCCGGCCTTCCCTGAACGCAAAAAAGCCGGGATAGACTTCTTTCATGAAAGTAAGGGTTCCCCCTTCTTCATTTCTGATGTCTACCCCGGCTACAATACGCAATGATCAGCACGCTTGAGTAAACGGCGCGGGTGCTTCATACCGAACCGAATCCGGACGCCACAGACACTCGCCATTGTTCCCCGGGAATCGTCACCAGTTGGTTATCCAGGTCATCCTGGCACCAAAAGATGTTACCGACATTCCCGCAATGGGCACCTTCGCCGGACCACGGTGTGTTTCAGTTAGAAATCCACCACAGCAGCCTTAATATTCTGTTTTTGAAATAAATCATTTGCCTCTTCCACTGTTACGTAGGAAGCAACTTTCCCATTCTTTACATACGCCCATGACCTCCGTCCATTGATCACCATAGGCGTTGCGAGGTATTCAGGTTTTCCTTCCGCATCATAGTGCGTCGTACACAGGCGGGGAGGCTCTGGATTTGTGTTCCTTCGTGACCTTTTCCTCATTATCACTCCCCCTTTAACTCCATGTACACCATGATCATGTCTTTTGTTTCTTCTGACAGCCTCACATGGGAGAGCGATTCTTCAATTTGATCATGCAGTCTTTCCACAGCCAGCCGGATCTGGTCATCCTTATACCGTGTACAACAGACTGCATGTATGTTTGAGTTGCGATCCAAGTGGTATATCTCGTAGAAATGATCTCCGCTCTCATCTTTATCGATACAGTCCATCAGGTAAAGCATATCGCCATTACTATTGATTTCTGTATGGAAACTGTCCCCGCCTATAACTATATGACCGAATGGAAAGAACTTCGAGCCGTATGTATAATAGCCAGGGGAATAGCAGCTTCCATCGTCATCATATTCCACCCCCATTATATACAGGCAGTGGGGATGGTCTTGCGGTCCGGTCCAGTCTTCATATTTCTCATGCTGCTTAAATGTTTCCTTCTCCCATTCCTGTTCATCTTTCCTGGTATCATAGGCAAGCCTGTTAAGGAAACCCAGAAGGGCTTCTTCATTCGGGGATAGTTCCGTAAAATTCCCAAAGACAAGGTCATCCAGCTTTACTCCAAGCATGTTTGCAGCTGTCACCATGAATTCCATGGAAGGATCTGTCGTGTTAGCCTCCTTTTCAAGCCTTGACATGTAACCAGCACTATTGCCTGACGCGCGTTCAATATCACCCAACTTTGCTCCTTTCTTTTCGAGAAGGAACCGGATATTCCGGAAGCACCGGTATTTATCAAATCTTTTGGGTTCGGTTTTCCCGGCTGGATCCCCTCCACAAGAGGCAAGTTCTGCTTCCAGCTGTTTCTTTTTTTCCTCTAAGTGAATCATCTCTTTCTCCAGGTCTTCGATTCTTTGCATTAAGCTGGGACGATCTGAATCGTTAATATCCATCTGAGAAATAACACTTTTTGTTTTTTTGATCTCCTTTGCAATTTCCTGCTGGTGATGAAGTACATTATGCATTTCTTCATGGCCCATCTCATACTGGCGTACATTTGATTCCTGAAGGGTTTCTTTTGCAGCCTGTTTTGTATTACCCATTTCCATAATCATCCCCCCTTATTGTGATTATGTGCTATGATACCATATTTGATTGTTCATTGCAACAATCTATTTATCTTTACTTGCGATTTTAAACAATCTCAAATTATCACTTGTAAATATATGGATCTTTCATGGGCATATTGCGATTCTGTAGGACTCTTTGTGGCTTTTTCAGCTTCTTAGTATCCTAAAGGAACGCACGCTAGAAATTGGTGTATTGTCCTTCGCCACCACTATTGACGCTAATTTAAGGAAATGTTTCATTGTCCACCCATATGTACACATTCTTTGTTATTGTAAGAAGGAGTAGGAATCGCCGTCCACCACATTTTCTTTCAGGGTGCCCCTGCATTAACCAGCATGGCTACACTGGCAAACAGAATTATCGTCTTGAAACTTCCCACTTTTCAGGCATGAAAAATTATTTTTCAAAACTTCTCATTTTTTAAAACTTCCCACTTGACAAGATTTAAACGCCATATTATAATGGCTTCATCCTCTCAATCGGGCAGTTCACATTATAACAATGCATCCCACTGCTGTCAATCCCACTTTGGGAAGTTAGAAAAATTTTTTAGGAGGTTTCAAAAATGGGAAGTTTCGGCCAGAAAATGCAGATACTGCGCATTTCTAAAAAGATCAGCCAGACGGAACTTGCCGAACGTGTGGGCGTTTCACGGCGCTCCATCTTCGACTATGAAAACGACAATGCAACGCCCCGGAAGAAAATCATGCAGAAGATCGCAGATGAGCTTGGCGTCACTGTCACATACCTTACCGACCCGGACGAGGAAGATCCGCAGGCAGGTAAGGTCCGTGAAATGCATGAGGACCAGTTACGTAAGGAATTCGGGGAAAGGGCTGTCCGCGAAATGAACGAGATGGCCCAGAAACAGGCTACCTTCTTTGCCGGAGGAGATATTTCCCAAGAGGACAAGGATGCTGTTTTTGAAATCATGGCTACTGCTTATTATGCTGCAAAGAAAAGGGCGAGCGAAAAATTTACTCCCCATTCCCGCAAGAAAAAGGATGAGTAGCCATCCAGAATTGAGAGGGGCTTCATTATGATTGTTGATTATATCGGTATTTCCGATGAGGCCAGGAGAATTAAGGCTTATTTCAAAAGCATAAACCGAACCATGACCCCTGAGCGGGTTTGTAAGCTCAAAACCAATGAGCTCAATATAGATATTGAACTCATTGAAATGGACTTACCACTCAGCACGAAAGAATACAAAGCGAATTATTCTTATATGAAAAGGCAGCACATCGTCCAATACAATAAGCGGCTTGGGGTTTACAGGGATTCCGCGCTCTACCATGAGGTCGGCCACAGGGTGCTCCATTGGAGGGATGCAGATTTCGTCTTCCATATTGACAGTGATACCTACGGGCTGAAAACCATTTATGAGATTGAAGCCACAGTCTTCTCAGCCGAGATGTCTCTTGATGACGACAAAGTCCTCGCCTGTTTTTTCAACAGGAGATTGACGTTTTTCCAAACAGCCAGGTTTTTTGGCGTTCCGGATGAAATCCTCTATTTTAAGTGCAAGATCCTGCAGGCGCGGGGACACAAAATCAACATTCCGATCACTGTCTCCGGCGACTGCATGAAAGGGAAGGATTATTGAGGAGGTTAAGATGAAGACTTGTGGGCAGTGCATTATCTATGCACCTGATATGTATGGAAAGAACTGTAACGGCTGCTCGGTCAGGGAATATGAAGGAGAAGTATCCCCCGACACCATTGCATGCGGCCGGTATATCAGCCGCCAGGAATTCCTGAGCCATTTTTCGCGCAATGAAGAAGGAGAGGTAACCTTTCAGCCAGCCCGCCCGGAAGATAATTCTGCCTCTTCTCCTGTCCTTCGCTACTGGGCGAAGAACCGCGACATCATCACCGAGGAAGTGATAGGGCTGCTCCCCTACTGCCCTTCCTGCAACATGATGACGGTTGGAAAAGAGAGGTGTGAATACTGTGGACAGCCGTTCATCATGGACAAACAGGCAGAGCAATTCTTTGCACCAAAGCAGACAGAAACCGGGGACTGCCCGTTCTGTGGTGCAAAAGGAGCGTATCATTATGTCCGTCACAGCAATGGAAAAGCTGAGAATGGGCGGTGTTCCGTCTGCGGAACAGTAGTCATGGATTATCCGCACGGGCTTTTAATAGCACAACACGAAGCCGCACATAAAATGTTACACGAATCTGCCCATGAAATATTGGAGAATAATTCAGCAGAGGAGGATCGTCATGACTGAATTCGAAAGGTGCCTGTATCATGGCAGGAAAGCCAGGAAATTGTCACAGGGTGAAGTGGCAGAAAAGGCCGGCCTTACCCGGGAGGATATCATCAGCCTGGAAAGCGGAAGGTTCATTTCCCTGGATGATGATACAATCTATAAAATCGCCGCTGTTGTGGATATGGAAAGCGGGATGTTCCTCTCCATGTACCGGGCGGCATTCCAGCAAGAGTTAAGGAAAGCACACAGCGGTCCTCCTATCAGGAACGGGGCGGCCGATACATCACAGGTGGAGTCTGTCCATCAGGAATCAGCCCTTTCGCCCGATCTCCTGGTTCTTGGTAAAGCTATCATGGCAATGCCCTCAGATGTGAAAGAAAACCTGGTAGAAACTATTAGAATGCTGGTGCGAACTGTTTCCATCAGTACAGCTTAGCATACTCACACAATGCTTTTTTTAATATAGAAAACTGCAGGGATTGCCCATTTTCCGACATACCCTATTTATTTTTTTTCTCTTTTTCCGGGACATTCGTTCCTTTTACGAAATAACGGGAGTTTTTCAATCCACAAGAAGGAGGGAGAAATGGCTACAGATAAAAAAGAAACAAAGCTGACCCCTGAGGAGGAAAAAGCCAGGGCATTGGATGCCGCATTGGCACAGATCGATAAGCAGTTCGGGAAAGGCTCCATCATGAAACTTGGCGAAAAAACAGCCACTATGATGGTAGATGCCTATCCCACAGGTTCCCTCTCCCTGGACATCGCCCTTGGTATTGGCGGGATCCCGAAAGGAAGGATCGTCGAGATCTACGGGCCGGAGTCCGGCGGGAAGACAACTCTTGCCCTTCACATGGTTTCTGAAGTACAGAAACGCGGCGGGATCGCAGGCTTCATCGATGCCGAACACGCCCTTGATCCGGTTTATGCCATGAATATTGGCGTGGACATCGACAACCTCTATATCTCGCAACCGGACAATGGGGAACAGGCACTGGAAATTGCTGAGACAATGGTCCGGTCAGGTGCTGTTGATATCATTGTGGTCGATTCAGTCGCCGCCCTTGTCCCGAAAGCTGAAATAGAAGGGGATATGGGGGATTCCCACGTTGGCCTGCAGGCACGCCTCATGTCCCAGGCGCTCAGAAAGCTCACAGCTGTCGTCAACAACACAAAATGTATCATCGTCTTCATCAACCAGCTCAGGGAAAAGGTCGGGATCATGTATGGGAATAATGAGACCACAAGCGGAGGACGCGCACTGAAGTTCTATGCTTCCGTCCGGCTGGATGTGCGGAAAAACGGCGACTCAATCAAAGCAGGCGGGGAAAACATAGGGAACCATGTGAAAGTAAAAGTCATGAAGAACAAGGTCGCCCCGCCATTCAGGCAGGCTGAATTCGACATTATTTTCGGGAAGGGAATTTCCATGTCAGGAGATATCCTTGACCTTGCTGCCGACTGCGACGTGGTCAAAAAAAGCGGCGCATGGTACGCCTACACCATCGGAGGCAAAGAAGAAAAAATCGGGCAGGGCCGTGAAAACGCCAAACAGTATCTTGAAGCACATCCCGATGTCTGCGCCGAGATTGAAGCAAAAGTCCGGAATCATTATGGCATTGGTGGAAATGAAGAAGTCACGGCCAGGGAAGAAACAACCGAAAGCAAGGCTGAGGAAGCAATTAGTGTGGATGAGGAAGAAGAGGATCTTTTTGCAGTATCATAAATGTGGAGGAATATCATAATGAAAATCTGTACATGTGAAGCCTGCAGGTATACTTTCCGGTACCCGATCATTATTCCCAGATGTCCGGATTGCGGTAAAGGACCTGTACGGAAAGCGAATAAAGATGAAATCCGTACTTATCTGCGCAACCAGGAAATCATCGCCGAAGAAATCCGGCTGGGGATTTACGGGGTAAGCGCATCCGTATAAGTTCTTCCGAGGGGAACCATCATGGATACAAAATCGACGATATCAGGCCAGAATAAATTTTTACTTCCGCCGGATCCTCCCGTTTTCTGCGCCATAGACATGAAGTCATATTATGCAAGTGTGGAAGCCGTATCCCGCGGATTGGATCCTCTGAAATGCAGGCTCCTGGTCGCCGATCCTACCCGTTCCGATGCCACGATCTGCCTTGCGGTTTCTCCCGCGTTAAAGGCGATCGGTGTTCCATCCCGCCCACGGCTCTTTGAAGCAAAGAGGGCTATTTCCGATTATGAACGCCGCACCCACACTAAGGTCGATTATATCACAGCAATCCCCCGGATGGCGCTCTATGAGCAGGTATCCGCACAGATCTATTCCATCCTGCTCCGCTATGCCGCTGCCGAGGACATCCATGTTTACAGTGTGGATGAATCATTCATCTTCTGTACACCTTATCTCTCTTTCTACCGCGCTGAGGCCGAAAAGCAGGGTGTCCACCCGGCGCACGTCATGGCTATGACGATGATAAAGGCCGTATTGAAGGAAACCGGAATCACCGCCACTGTTGGAATCGGCACGAACCTGTACCTGGCAAAGGTCTGCATGGATATAACAGCCAAAAAAGCTCCTCCCGATAAA
>CACZQU010000407.1 GCA_902783305.1 uncultured Lachnospiraceae bacterium
GGGACTCATGTGGTGAGAACCGGGGAGATCGGGATGGTCAGGATCCTGTCGGCGGTGAAGTTTCACGACGGGGTCCGGCTGGAGATGATTGCCGGAGGCAGAGTGTTGTCTTATCTCCGGCTTATCGATGAACAGAACCGCCGGATTTCGGTGAAGCTTTCCGCGAAACCGGATCAGACTGCCCAGGCAGTGGAGAGGCTGGCGGAGGAATGCTTCAGCCTGAGGGGAAAGCTCATTGACGCAAGTGAGCGCTATTTCCTCTCGGAGGCGGAGAAATGTGAAGGAGAGGAAAATGTTCTTCTGATCCGGGAGGGACTCGAGCCGGAGAGCGTGCGCAAGCTGACTGATGCTGTGCTGGGCCGGTGCCCGGGCAGATGCGCGGTCTTCTCCAGGAACGCAGACGGATCCTTTCACTATGCTGTCGGGCACAGAGGAGGAGATCTCCGAGCCTTTGCCAGACAGATGAACGATGTTCTTCATGGGAGAGGCGGAGGTAAGCCCGGCTTTATCCAGGGGAGCGTGAGGGCAGGGGAGGAAGAAATCCGGACATTTTTTGCCGACGGGGCAGCAGACCAGAGGGAAAGTGCTGCCATGCGACATGACGCTCAGCAGCGGGTATGATGGATGAAGCAGGCTGGACCGGACCAGTAAACCGGCTGCAGACCCTGACGGTTCAGCCCGGCGGTTTAAGGACTTTTCGGATGACTTACAGGAATCGTATTACATAAACGCGCATTACTGTAACGATGCACACGGCCGCACGCCGCTGTGGCGGTGTACAATCGGCGCAAGTAAAACGGATAAAACGCAGGCATTTTTATTCGTTTACCATATGTTGGAACGGAAAAGGTAAGGAACAGTTACGGAAAAAGAAAGGAGAAAGCAGCACAATGGAAGAATCGGTTTTTCGAAAAAAAAGCCTGGACCGGATTTCCTCTCCGGAGCAGCTCGATGACTACCTGCATGTCACTTCCCCCTCCGTATGGGTGGTAATGGCGGCGGTTCTGATCCTGCTGGCGGGAATGATCGTGTGGGGAGCAGTCACGACGTTGGAGAGCTATGCCGCGGGAACCGGCACGGTGAAGGAAAAAGAAATGGCCATTTACTTCGACGACGAATCCCTGGCGGAAAATGTGGAAGCGGGCATGAAGGTGGTCGTCGGTTCGCTGACCACGAAAATAACCAGTGTCGGTTATGACAGCGACGGCAGGTTTTTTGCCACGGCAGCCGCCGATATGGCGGATGGAACCTACTCCGTCCGTGTCAGCTACAAACAGACGCAGGTGCTGAAGCTGCTGTTCCGATAAGGAACCGGATGCCGTCCGCGGCTGCGAAGCAGACGAGACTGCGGGACCGGCATCCCGACGTATTTCGTCAGATTTAACCTGTCGTTTACAGATGAGGAGAGGTAAATGAGAAAAGAAACGATACGGCAGCCCGTGAAAGCGGGAGTAGCGAAGGTTCCTGTGATTATGCAGATGGAGATGCTGGAGTGCGGGGCGGCATGCCTGTCCATGGTGATGGCTTACTATGGTCTGTGGGTACCCCTGGAACAGGTCAGGGTAGCCTGCGGGGTTTCCCGGGACGGCTCAAGCGCGCGTAATATTCTCCTGGCTGCCAGAAACTATGGTATGTCTACCGATGCCTACCGCTGTGAACCGGAAGCGCTGAGAAAAGATATGGAATTCCCCTGCATTATTCACTGGAATTTCAATCATTTTGTGGTCCTGAAGGGCTTCAAAGGAAAATACGCCTTCATCAATGACCCGGGCAGGGGCGAAGTCAAAGTGACGATGGAGGAATTCGACAAAGCTTTTACCGGGATCTGCCTGTTGATGAAGCCCGGAGAGTCGTTTGTCCCGGAGGGAAAGCCGAAAAGCACCCTGGAATTTGCCCGTAAGCGCCTGCACGGTGCAGCGCCTGCCGTCATACTCGTGCTTTTCAGCACGGTTGCAGGTTACCTTTTCGGGATTATCAATCCGGTTATGACCAGTGTTTTCATGGACCGTCTGCTGACGGGTGAGAACAAGGAGCTGTGGATCCCGTTCCTGGTCATCATGGTCATCATCGCTGTGCTGCAGCTCACGGCATCCCTGGTTCAGAATGTCTATTCCCTGAAGATCAACGGAAAAATGTCTATTGTGGGAAACAGTACCTACATGTGGAAGGTACTCCGGCTCCCGATGGAATTCTATTCCCAGCGGGTATCCGGGGATATTCTGCAGCGGCAGGGAACCAACGCTTCCATCGCGGGAACCCTGGTGGATGTATTTGCGCCGCTGATCATCAATGCGGTGATGATGGTTTTTTACCTGGTGATTATTCTCCGGTACAGCGTGCTGATGACCATCGTAGGAATTACCACGATCTCCCTGAACCTCCTGGTCTCCCGCCTGATTTCCCAGAAAAGGGTCAATATCACCCGCGTGCAGATGAGAGATGCCGGTAAACTGGCGGCGACGACCGTGTCCGGCTTCCAGATGGTGGAAACCATCAAGGCGAGCGGGGCGGAGAATGGATTCTTCAGGAAATGGGCCGGATATCAGGCGTCGGTCAATGCCCAGTCCGTGAAATTTACAAAGCTGAACAGCTATCTGGGCTCTGTTCCGGCTCTTCTCACCGCCTTTGCCAACAGCTCGGTACAGGTGCTTGGGGTATGGCTCGCGATGCAGGGGAAATTTACTTTGGGTACCATCATGCAGTTTCAGGTTTATCTGAGCTCCTTCATGAGCCCGGCCATGACGCTGATCTCCTCGGGACAGACCATACAGGAGATGCGGACCCAGATGGAGAGGGTTGAGGATGTCATGGAATATCCGGAGGATGTCCATTATTCGGATACCCAGCAGGATGAATCGGTGGATTATTCCAAGCTTTCCGGGAACGTGGAGCTGAAAAATGTCACCTTTGGCTATTCCCGGCTGGAAGCACCTTTGATTCAGGATTTCTGTATGGATCTCAAGCCCGGCAGCAGGGTGGCGTTTGTCGGAGAGAGCGGCTGCGGAAAGTCTACCTTGTCCAAGCTGATCTCGGGTCTGTACCAGCCCTGGTCAGGAGAGATCCTGTTTGACGGGAAGCCGATCAGCGAAATCGACCGCAGCGTGTTTACCGGTTCGGTTGCCGTAGTGGATCAGGATATTGTTCTTTTTGAGGATACGATTGCGAATAACATCAAGATGTGGGACGAATCCATAGAGGATTTCGAGATGATTCTCGCGGCCAGGGACGCTCAGCTCTATGATGATATCATGAAAAGGGACGGCGGCTTCTACAGCCAGCTCACAGAGGGCGGCAAGGACCTGTCCGGCGGACAGCGGCAGCGTCTGGAGATTGCCAGGGTTCTGGCACAGGATCCGTCCATTATCATCATGGATGAGGCAACCAGCGCACTGGACGCCAAGACAGAGTATGAACTGGTGAAATCCGTCAAGGACAGGGGGATTACCTGTATCGTCATCGCCCACAGGCTGTCGACGATAAGGGACTGCGATGAAATCATCGTGCTGGACCACGGCTGTGTCGTGGAAAGGGGAACCCATGAGGAACTGTACAAGAGCGGCGGTTATTACGCTGAACTGATTTCGAATGACTGAGAAAGGAGGCAGAATACATGGGCTGGTTTGACGAACAGATACGTGAAAGGAAAATCAAAGACCAGGATGTGTTTGAGGATTCGATAATCCGTATGGCCTCCGTGGTTCTGGGAAAACAAGCCCGGGCGATGCTCGAAGAGGAGCACATCGTGACGAAGGAAGCCATGGGCGAAATCCTGAAGTACTATCATTATAAACCGGTGGATGTTCCGGCGAAGGTAAAGAATCCTGAGGAACAGATGGAATATTGCATCCGTCCTTACGGACTGATGAGCAGAGGAGTTCATCTGTCTGAGGAATGGTATAAGGACGCCTATGGACCTATACTGGCTTTCCGCAAAGAGGATGGAGCGGCGGTGGCGCTGCTGCCGGGAACCTTTCTGGGATACTGGTACCGCGATCAGGTCACCGGGAGAAAGATCCATGTCACCCGCAAGCAGGCAGAACAGTTTCAGAGTGAGGCCTTCTGCTTCTACAGGCCGCTGCCGCAGACCCCGCTCGGCATCAAGGATCTGATCACTTACCTGCAGAAATGCATCAACACCAACGACGTGATCTTTTATGTCGCCATTGCCTTTCTGGCGACGCAGATCGGTCTGTTTATGCCCAGAGCGATGCGGATCCTTGCCGGACCGGTCCTTGACAGCGGGAATACGGCCATGCTGGCCGGTACAGCCGTGTTTATGGCCTGCGTCATTCTCTCCCACCGTCTGGTGGAGATTGCCCAGTCGCTGATCATGAACCGGTTCCAGACCAAGACCTCCCTCAGCGTGGAGGCGGCGATGATGATGCGCATGCTGAATCTGCCGGCGGATTTTTTCCGGAGCTTCTCCTCCGGTGAGCTTTCCAGCAGGTTCCAGGCCGTGAACCAGATCTGCGTAATGCTGATGGGAAGTCTTCTCTCGGTAGCCCTGACGGCTATCATGTCCCTGATGTATATCAGCCAGATCTTCAATCTTGCGCCCTCTCTTGTGAAGCCGGCCATTGTCATCATTTTGGTGACCGTGGGGGCCAGCATAGTGACTTCGCTGATGCAGATGAGCATCAGCAAGGCTTCGATGGAATATGAAGCGCAGAACAGCGGTCTGAGCTACGGGATCATCACCGGAATTCAGAAGATCAAGCTGGCGGGAGCGGAAAAACGCGCTTTCTCCCGCTGGGCCAGATCCTACACCAGGATCGCGGAGCTGACCTACAATCCTCCGGTTTTCCTGAAAGCGAACAGTACGATCACGCTGGCGATTTCTCTCTTTGGAACCATTATTCTGTATTATTTTGCCATTAAGAGCCACGTTAAGCCGTCTGATTATATTGCCTTTAATGCTTCCTACGGAGCAGTGATGGGCGCTTTCTCCGCCCTTGCCTCGGTTGCCCTGTCCGTGGCACAGATCAAGCCGGTCATCGACCTGGCTGAGCCCATCCTCAAGGCGGAGCCGGAGACGACGGAAAACAAGGAGGTAGTGACATCCCTGAAAGGGAGCGTGGAGCTGAACAATGTCTGCTTCCGCTACAAGGAATCCATGCCGTATGTCATCGACGGGCTGAATCTGAGAATCCGTGCGGGAGAATATATCGCGATCGTCGGAAAGACCGGATGCGGCAAATCGACACTGATGCGCCTGCTTCTGGGGTTTGAGAAGCCGGAAAAGGGCGCAATCTATTATGACGGGAAGGATATTGTGCATCTGGAGCTTCGGTCCCTGCGCCGCAAAATCGGCGCGGTCATTCAGAACGGAGGCCTTTTTGCGGGGGATATCTACTCCAATATCGTCATTTCCGCTCCCCAGCTTACTTTGAAGGAAGCCTGGGAAGCCGCAGAGCTCGCGCAGATCGCGGATGACATCCGGGCAATGCCGATGGGGATGCATACGATGATTTCCGAGGGGCAGGGCGGAATCTCCGGCGGGCAGAGGCAGCGCCTGATGATCGCCCGGGCGGTAGCTCCCAAGCCCAGCATCCTTATGTTTGACGAAGCGACCAGCGCGCTGGACAACAAAACGCAGAAGCAGGTATCCGAAGCGTTGGATCATCTGAAATGTACCCGGATTGTGATCGCCCATCGTCTGTCCACGATCAAAAACTGTGACAGGATCCTGGTTCTTGACCAGGGAAAGATCGCCGAGGCGGGAACCTATGAGCAACTGATTAAGAAGAACGGGGTATTTGCCGAGCTGGTCGAAAGACAGCGACTGGATAAAGACTGATATTGCCAGAAAAGCAAAGAGAGGAAAGCGATCCGGTAAGTCCGGGGATCGGAAGGGGCTTCCGATGGACGCAAACCGCATGGAGGTACTATTCATGGCAGCTCTCTTTCGCCCAGGCGCGGCGTCTGCAGGTAAACCGTGAGAGTATCCGTAAGGGAAAGGTTGAAGGAATGAGAAGAGAAAAGCATTGGAGATGGAAAGGAAGGGCTTTAATCCTGGGCTTGCTGCTGAGCCTTATGATCCTGGCGGCGCCGGTGCGTGCCGCTCAGGGAAGCGGAGGCTGGGAGGTTGCCCTGGCGCTGAAGGCAAAGGCCGGAGGCCTGAAAATCAGCTATCGCACCTCCAACAAGCGGTTTTATGTGAAGGATGCCAATGGAAAGCTTCTGAAGGAAGCCGGGCTGTATGTCATTGCAAAACAGTCGGCCGGTGGCGTCAGCTTTCCGACCTCGGTTTATTATGTGCGGGCCGGAGGCCTGATGCCCAAGGCCAAGGGGATCGCAGTGATCGAAAGCCAGGTAGTGGCAAAGCGGCAATACAGCGGAAACTATTATTTCAACAATACCGGGAGGCTTCTCTATTCTGCCGCGGGTCTGTCCAAAATCAAGGTAAAGGCGACCGACGGGACGGTGTTCGACGGGTATTATTACCTGGACCGTTATTCGAAGCTTGCGCCTGAGGGATCGATCCGCCGGATCAAAAAGGGAAAGCTGGACGGGATCTATTACTTCGGTCCTCAGGGGAAAATGGATACATCTGCCTGTGTCCGCAAGCTTAATACCACTCTGGAGAATCACAAATATAACGGATATTACTGCTTTGCCGGCACAAACGGCGGACTGACCCTCAAAAAAGGGCTGGTCAGCCTGAACGGCAAATACTATTATGTGGCAAACACCTATGGCAGAGTGCTGATAAACGCGGAAAAAACGATCGGGGGAAAAACCTATACCTTTGGAGCTGACGGGTCCGGAAAGCTCACGGTAGTTTCCCCGATGGCGGCGCTGAAGGATAAGCTTCAGGCCAGGGTGAAAGCCTATGACGGATCGTGGAGCGTGTATGTCAAAAATCTCGACAGCGGAGAAACGCTTACCCTGAACAATAAAACCTATTACGCGGCCAGTCTGGTCAAGCCCTTCCTGCTGGCCTGCCTGTATGATCTGGAAAATCAGGGGAAGCTGAAGCTGGAGGCGGATGATGAGGAAATGTGCCGCTATATGATCACGGTCAGTGACAATAATTCCTTTAATGAGCTGATGTATCTGATGGGAGACGGGAGCTTCAGCAAGGGAACCTCGATTCTGCGCAGGTACCTGAAGGAAAACGGGTACACCTCGACGCAGATTCACCATTCCGTTCAGCCGTCATACCTGTCCTTTGACACTGACGGAGGAGGGGACAACGCGACAAACGCGAAGGACTGCGCTGCCCTTCTGGAAAAAATCTACCGGGGAACCTGTGTCAGCCGGAAATATTCCAACCGGATCCTGAAATACCTGCTGGCGCAGGAGAGAACCTGGAAAATCCCTGCCGGAGTGCCCTCCGGGGTCAAGGTGGCAAACAAAACCGGAGAAACCGACAGCTATGATCATGATATCGCCATTGTGTACGGCCCGAAGTGTACATATATTCTCTGCGTATTATCCGGGTATGATGACGACTCGGAAGAGCATGTGGTGGAGATTTCCCGGATGGTGTACAATGCACTGAATCCATAAGTCATGGGGACGTGATTCAGTGAGAACCGAACCGTCTCCTTAATACACGTCAGAGCAATACAGCCCCGCACATTATTTCGTGCGGGGCTGTATTTTTACGGATTCAGAACGGTAATGATTTATGACTCCAGTGCAAAAAGCCATGCTCCACTGCGAGCTTGCTCGCAAGTGGAGTGATGGATTCTTTGCACGCCC
>CACZQU010000408.1 GCA_902783305.1 uncultured Lachnospiraceae bacterium
ATGACATTCTGAACGAATATTTCACGGATTATGAACTTGACCACGTCCGGACAATTGAAATGGGAACAGCCTATCAGCTCGTATATCACGTGATTCCGAAAGAAAGTCAGAAAAGCAGGAGCCTGCTGGATACCATACGGGAACGAAATGGCAATCTTCCGGTTTCTCTTGGAAGAATACCGGACAATCATAACGAAATGTAAACATTTTTACAGGAAAGGAGATTCATCATGACAGAAAACAGGATCCGGAAAGGATTATCCGGAGCAATTGTATTATCAGGGCTGCTTCTGATCATAATAGCAGGAAGGATTTCTCCGGTTTCAGTATACGGACAGGAGAGTTATCTTAATGAAGAAGAGCTTTTTACGGATCGGGATCTGACGCAGACAGCGGATCTGTCCGAAGCACAATCTTTTACGGTAACGAATGGAGAAGATATTCACATCACAGAAGAAGGAGTTTATGTCCTTAGCGGCGCAGCGCAGAACGTTACTGTATATATAGAAGCCGGTGAGGAAGAAAAGATTCAGCTGGCACTGGATAACGTGACTATTGCCAATGCGGATTTTCCCTGTATTTATGTTAAATCCGCGGACAAGGTTTTCCTTACTTTGGTTTCAGACAGTTCCTTTTCGGTTGCCGGAGAGTTTGTCAGGGATGGGGACACAAATACAGATGGAGTCATTTTTTCCCGCTCTGACCTGACCCTGAACGGAACAGGAATGCTCGAAATCCGGTCTACGGACAACGGAATTGTGTCAAAGGATGATCTGAAGGTCACGGGCGGTTCCTACAGGATCGAGGCGGCATCAAAAGCATTTGAAGCCAATGATTCCATCTGCATTGCCGCAGGAGAATTTGATCTGAAAGCAGGAACCGATGCACTGCATGCCGAGAATGAGGACGATGATACGCTTGGATATGTTTATATTAAGGATGGAAGCATTAACATTGAGAGCGGAGACGACGGTATACATGGTACATCGATTGTCCGGATCGACGGAGGGAATATTAATATTTCCGCAGCAGAAGGCATCGAAGGAACCGTCATACAGATCAATGACGGAACCGTGGATATTGCCAGCTGGGATGACGGAATAAACGGCGCCCGCAAGTCTGATTCCTTTACTCCGACGGTCGAGATCAACGGCGGCCGGATCAGCATTGTCATGAGTTCAGGAGACACAGATGCCATAGACTGCAACGGCAACCTGTTCATAAACGGCGGCAATATTGTTCTGACCGCTTCCTCCGGATTTGATTACGACGGAACCGGGCAATATAACGGAGGCACGATCATTCTGAATGGCCAGCAGCTGAGTTCCCTTCCCAATCAGATGGGCATGGGCAGAAATGCCGGCGGTGGTATGGGCGGACACATGGGCAGACATGGTGAAGACAGAATTAAGGGAACCTTTTGAAACATTGTTGAAAAAAGCCAGCCACCGGAGTGACTGGCTTTTTTCATTTCTTCTCTTTAGAGCCGGATAACGCTCTTCAGAAGGTATAAATAATCAATTATTACCCGCAAGCGCAGCCGCCTGCTCCCCGATCATTCTTCCACCGTTGAAAGCGGAACCAAGAGAGACACCTTCAATAAGCGGGTAGGAATTATTGTAAAACTCTGCCACATCGTTTCCTGCGGCAAAGAGCCCCTTAATAACCGTCCCGTCATCCTTGATAACCTGCAGGTTACTGTTCACCAGCACACCGCCGATCGCGCCAAGGCTCATGGGACGGGCCTTGACGGCGTAGAGGGGGCCGTCTCCCAAAGCTGTCAGATACTTCGGGTCCTTGCCCATGGCCATATCTTCCCCTGCATCACAGCTCTCATTATACTGCTTAATTGTGAGCTCCAGCATATCAGGATCCACACCCATCTGCTCTGCAAGTGAACGGGCATCATCCCCTTTGAAAACGATCCCTTTCCCGCAGCCGTCGTCCAAGGCAGCCACAAAACCTGCCCATCCTTCCTCGACACTGAACAGCGGAACCGTCGGTTCATACCTTACATCCGTGTCAACATTGTAGAACTGTGCGCCATTTTCCTCCAGATTTTTTGCCATTTCTTCGGAGATGACCGCAAAGTAATACTCTCCCTGAGTAAACGCGCTGTTCGAGCTGAGAGCTGTATCATAGTTCAGGTCTTCCGGGCAGAACCTGCTCCCGCGGGTATTTACCCAGACACTGTTCGGAAGATAGATCGCCTTTGCAATGTCATCTTTTCCGCTCCCGGTCTGGATCCCGGAAAAGCTGGTCACGCCGTGAAGCTGCTGGATGGTTTTTCCTTTTCCTGCGCCAATTGCCTGGCTCATGGTGGCACCGTCGCCGGTCTGGGTACCCGTGGAGAATGTCTCCAGATGGAAGCCCACTGCCTCGTCAACCATTTCCTGGTTTGCCGCAAAACCGCCGGTGCAGAGGCAGACAGCGCCGCATGTGATGTCAAGGACAGTACCGTCCTTCTGGCGGCAGAGAACTCCTGTAATCTGATCCTCTTCTGCTTTCAGCTCATAAGCAGCCGTCTCCAGATAAACCTCTCCGCCGTCTTCTTTAAACCTGTCCAGAAGAACCATATACGCCCCTAACTTATTTTCCTGGTCTGCGTAAATATGGTAGGTGGGGAATCCCTCTGCATGAGCGGCCTGCTCATTTCCCATGAAGTCAAACTCCATCCCGTTCTCTTCCAGCCAGTCAACGGTCCGTCCACTGTCTTCGAAAAGATTGAAGAAGAGCGTTCCATCGCACATCCAGCAGTTATAATCCATCCAATCGCGCCATACTTCCTGGATGGTAAAGGTTCCCGCCACACCGGCTTCTTCCTGATCCTTGCTGTCAATGCCCATCGGACCGCCGGCAATGATGGAAACGCCGCCGACGCTGGCAGCTTTCTCCACGAGGATCGTCTTTGCCCCGTTTTGCTGGGAGGCGAGCGCGGCGGCCATACCGGCCGCTCCGCCGCCGACGACGACAGTGTCGCACTCAAGCTGTACTGTCTCGGCTTCTTCATCCGTCGTGGAAGAAGCTCCGGCCTCATACTCTGCCAGATCCCCGCCAGCCTGGGTGATTGCGTCCGCGACAGCCTCCTTGATCGCATCTGAGGTTATTGTTGCCCCTGTGATGGCATCCACGTTATATGCATTGCTCTCCACAATCGCGGCAGGAATATCTGTAACCGCGATACCGCCGATCTCCGGAGTTTCCTCCTGTTCGGTTACGACAACGGATGTAATAGCTCCGTCTGTGAAAGTCGTCTCAACCGTAATATCGCCATGGATGCCTGGTTTTGTGGCGGTATACGTTCCGTCAGCTGCACTGCTTGCAAAAACTGCCTGTGAAACCATGAATGCGCAGACCACCGCGCAGGTAAAGATTTGCTTTTTCATTCTGGTTTATTTCCTTTCTGAATTTTTACTTCCCCGCCACGATCTTCGCGGCGCGTCTTCCGAAGGTCATCGTACGTCCGCAGGCAAGCCCGGTAAACAGGTTCGGATAGTTGTTCGCAAAGAATCCGCCGGTGCAGTCTCCTGTTGCATACAACCCTTCAATCGGGGTTCCATCCTCCCTGATTACCTGCATATCTGTATTAATCCTGCAGCCATCCAGAGTGGTCAGATGCCAGGCACAGGTGCGGATTCCATAGAACGGCGCGGTATCCACCGGCGTGAGGCGATGTTTTTCTTTCCCGTAGTCTTCATCAACACCCTTGGCGGCAAGTTCGTTGTAACGTTCCACCGTCTTGACAAACGTATCCACTGGGATATTCAGCTTCTCGGCCAGTTCCTCCAGAGTATCGGCCTTCTGCAGATAACCTGTCTCCAGATGTGAATTCTCCCCTTCCATCATATCCTTCCAGCAGCCGTCGAAGTCACGGTTTGACAACGCACCATTATCAAACGGGAACAGGCGGCAGCATCCAACCTCGTCAAACTGCTCGCAGTACTCTTTGCTGTTCGCGTCAAAGATATCGCAGTAGGTGTGGTAAGGCTGCATATACATGGAGTGAAGCATGAATTCATAGGGTCCAGACTCGTTGCAGAATCTTTCACCATTCAGGTTTACCTTCAGGAAGGGCTGTTCACCAAACCAGAACCATTTACCGTTGGTTTTGTATCCGGCAGTTTCCGTCGGCAGACAGGATGCTCTGTTGAACATCATGGAAGTATGGCAGGGATCCATCTCTGCGCCTGCCCAGAGCATAGCTTTGATGGCAGATCCGTCCCCTTTGGATCCAATCGGAACATTCACCTTCATCTTCATCGTCATCGGCTGCAGGGCAAGCATCATATCCGTATTGGTGGCATAGCCGCCAGCGGCCATGATGACACCTTTTGATGCTTTTATCCGGATGTAATGTTCATCTGTCAGATCCTGGGCGATGATTCCTGTAACTTTTCCGGTGTCATCCTGCTCCAGCTTCACCATAGCGGTCTGGAGCTTCCATTCCACACCAAGCTCATCGCAATGCTCCTGGAAGGTATCGGAAATGCTAAGCTCCTCCGGAGCATCCTCTGTTTTATGCGGGCTGTGACCGGTAGCATACGCTTTATCGCGTCCCGGATCCTCCCGGTTACCGATGCCTCCCTCCAGACTCATGTACCAGTTGCCTGTAGACTCGATCAGATCCGTCAGCCAGTCAACCATTTCACCAGATTCATTGATCCAGACCTTGATGAGATCACTGTCCACATACCCGCTGGCATAACGGACGATATCCTGGAGTGCTTCCATTTTGTCGATGGCAAGACCAGGGTCTTTCTCGATTTCCGCCTGCTGAATTTTAGAGTCAATAGAACCGATATCCTCTCTGATCTTTGTCGCCGTTTCTCCCTTCTCCACCACCAAAACCTTCGCGCCTTCTTCGGCAGCCGTCATGGTGGCGATCCATCCGCCGGTACCACAGCCAACAACGAGAACCTCGGTTTCCAACTCTTCGGTGATATCGGCTTCATCGATTGCCGGCGGCTCACCTAACCAGTCGGATACGGTTTCTTCTTTCTCTGTAAGGACGACTTCCGTTCCGGAAGCCTGGGAAATACAGTCTGCAGCCGCAGCTCTGATTGCGTCACTGGTAACCGTTGCCCCGGATACCGCATCAATATCCGCTGACTGAGCATCAAGGATTGCCTGAGCCATGTCCTCACCGATCGCGCCGCCGATATCAGGGGTTTCCCCGGAGACATCAATGACAACATCCGTGATGGATGTCTCATCAAAGGTCATGGTGACTTCAATATCACTCGCTATGCCTTTTGCTTTTGCGGAATAGGTGCCGGGGGTGTATTTGCCTTTTTCCTCCCCTGCCAGAATTGGCACACCAATCACACTTGCTGCAGCCAGGGCGGCGCCAGATGCCAGAGTTCCTTTGAGAAAGTCTTTTCTTGAAATGTTCTTCATGGATGATCTCCTTTCGTGCGGTTCATTCTCATCGAAGTGAACGGGTTACTTAAAAAAAACCTATTTTATAATATCCCTTTTCAAGAAAACTTTCAATAAGTAATAATGTTTCCCGGTCAAATCAGGAGATTCCCGTTACTTTTTACGTTATAACCGTAAAGCCACGTGCGGACGAATGGTCCCCGAAATGGCACTATGAACAAAATCTTTCTGTGGTGATATCGATTTCGGCAGATTTGTGCAAAGGGGCACTTTTCTTCTTTCCTGTTTTCAACTTCGGCCCATAAGAGAAAGAGGCAGCTCCATCCGGTGTCTTTCAAGCAGCGTCCGGTCGTAAAGAATTTCCCGGACAGGACCGTCTGCCGCGATGCAGCCTTCAGAAAGCAAAATCACGCGGTCGCAGGTGTCGAGAATCATATCGAGATCGTGCGAGGTGATCAGTTTGGTCTGTTCCAGTTCCCGGATGGTGTTGATTACAATACGGCGATTATATGGGTCAAGCGCGGAAGTCGGCTCATCCATCAGAATTGCCTCCGGCTCCATGGCAAGAACGGTAGCGATAGCCGCCATGCGCTTTTCACCGCCGGAGATCTTGTGGTTATAGCGATGTTTGAGATCCTCCAGATGCAGCTTTTCAAGCACGGTGTCTACACGCGCATCGGCCTCTTCACGGCTGAGCTTGTAATTCAGCGGCGCGAACATCATGTCTTCATATACAGTCGGCATGAACATCTGGTTATCCGAGTTCTGAAGAACAAAGCCGAGCTTTCTTCTGATTACAGGCAGGATATCCCGGCGGACTTCGGTTCCGTCCACCAGGATTCTTCCTTCTCCTTCCGCAAGGCCGAGCAAAAGCTTCATCACGGTGGATTTGCCCACTCCGTTGGCTCCGATCAGGCCGACAGCCTCACCTTTTTCGATACGGAAGGACAGATTCCGAAGGACGGGACGATCCTTTTCATACGCAAAGCTTACTTGCTGAAATTCAATCAACTCTCTCACCTCACGATCGTGCTGCCCAGCAGTTCCGCGATTCTGACCGTTCGCAGAAAGAAAAAAGCCGTACTGCATGCAAGCACATACAAAGCATCACTGCGTCGAAACGCCTGAAAATCCGCATAATAAAACTCCTGTCGGTAACCGCGCAGCATCATGCTGGAATACAGCTCCTGCGCCCGGTCCATACTGCGCAGCAGCAGCTGCCCGAGGAAGGAACCCCACGCCGAGATGTGGATACCCTTCTGCCCCGGTGCGCGCAGATGGTAAGCGTCCGTCATGGCAGCGAGTTCCTCTGTCATCACCCCCACATATCGGTACGTCAGCAGAAAAAGTGTGACCATCAGCTTAGGGACATGGAGCTTCCGCAAGGCAGCACAGAGGCTGTCGATGGGTGTGGCTGCCATCAGCAGAAAGGACGCCATCAGACAAAAAACGCCCTTAAGCATCAGCGTCAGCATAGAGATGACACCACCGAAAACAGGCAGCCTGCCAAGCTGCAGCAGAATGGTCTTATCAAAAAACGGATTGAACAGGCCGACAGCCATGACCAGCGGCAGAACCATGCGCAGCTTGTAAAAGAATGCCTTCACCTCGATCCCGCTGATCTGGAAAAGCAGGATCGGCCAGAGCACCATTGGTACCAAACCGCTCAGATCATACTTGTCAAAGGAAAGCATGACAAGAATATAAGTGACTGTAGTGATCAGCTTGGCCGAAGGATGAAGAGTATGGATCGGTGAAGAGCCGTTGGCAAGCTCATCCATTTCAGAAAGCTCCCGAATTGCTCTTTGTATCTTGTTCATTGATATACTCTCTTTTTCCGTCAAACGGATAAGGGGCATCGCAAGATGCCCCTTATCCCAATTGCTTTCATCAGATTAAGTTAACTTCTTTTTACGGAAGAATCCTCCCGCAAAACAAATCAGAATGGCAGCACCTGCAACCATGGCCGAGCCGACAATACCCGAAACCGTGGTGCCAACGGCTGTGTCATTATCGACAAAGGCATAGTCCGGAAGGAACGAAGTCTTCTCCTGAATCGCGCCAGCCGAATCGGCGGCCTTGCTGGACACACCAAAATCATCTTCATCAAGGCCCATGTTCTCGGCGTAACCTTCCTCTGCGTTGCCGAACAGCGCCCACTCCAGTCCATCGGGATGGGAACTGGCCAGCAGACTCAGTCCACCGCCCACGACGAGAGCCACAACAGCGAGAATTGCGATCACTGTCTTCAGCGAACGCCTGGAGCCCTCTCCTTCAACAGCCGCATTACACTGCAGCAGTTCAGGCCGGGATTCATATATAAACAGTAACACTGCAGAGGTGATCAGTCCTTCCACGAGACCAATGGCCAGATGAATGGGCTGCATCAGCGCAGCAAAGGCCCCGAACGGCAATTCCGTAATGCCGGACAAACTTGTTTCCAGCACAACAGAGAAAGCACCAAGCTGCAGCGTAGCAACACACCCGATGATCGATGCGGCAACGATCCTGGCACGCTGCGCAGATTTGCCCTGACCGAACCATTGACTTTGCATGATCGGACGCCATATCAGATAATAGCCGACAAAGCAGCCGTAAAAGGCCATATTCCAAATATTGGCACCCAAAGCCATCAG
>CACZQU010000409.1 GCA_902783305.1 uncultured Lachnospiraceae bacterium
GACGATTCGGGAAAATCTGGAAGCAAATGAAGAGAAAACACTCAGCCCGTCTGCTTCTTTCAGCAGCAGATCGAAGGGAAGAGAGCGCCCTCTGGAGTCGGATGATGTACGCACAGAGTATATGCGGGACAGGGACAGGATCCTTCACAGCAAAGCGTTCCGGAGACTGAAAGACAAAACGCAGGTATTCCTTTCTCCGCAGGGAGACCATTACCGCACACGGCTCGTTCATACACTTGAAGTTTCACAGCTTTCCCGTACAGTCGCAAAGGCTTTGAAACTGAATGAAGATCTTGTGGAAGCGATCGCACTGGGACATGATCTCGGGCATACGCCTTTCGGTCATGCCGGAGAGAGAGCGCTGAACGGGTTATCACCTTACGGGTTTCATCATTACGAACAGAGCATCCGGGTCGTGGAACGGCTGGAGAACAGCGGAAAAGGTCTGAACCTGACATGGGAAGTACGCGACGGTATCCGAAATCATCAGATGGAACTGATGCCGTCTACCCTGGAAGGACGCATCGTACGCCTCTGTGATAAGATCGCCTACATCCATCATGATATGGACGATGCGGAAAGGGCGGGAATCATTGATGAGAGCATGGTACCGGATCATCTGCACCGCATCCTCGGCAGCACGCATAAAGAGCGTCTGAATACACTCATTATGGATATGATCTTTCAAAGCGAAGGAAAGAACGATATCCTGCAGTCCCCGGAGATCAGAGAAGCCATGATGGAGATACGCCGTCTGATGTTCCGGATCGTCTACACCGACTCCATAGCAAAAGCTGAAGAAGTCAAAGTGACACGTATGCTGGAACAGATGTATCACTATTACATGGATCATCCGGGCGATATGACAGAAGAGTTCCGCATGCTTCTGGAGGATGGCGAGCCAAAAGAGAGGGTCATCTGCGATTATATTTCCGGTATGACGGATCAGTACTGCATTTACTGCTATAACCGTTTATTTGTTCCGAAATCGTGGGATGTATTCTGAGATCACCCGATACCGGCAAGAGGATACGATATGAGATATTCAGATGAGATCGTGGAGGAAGTCCGTGACCGCACGGATATAGTCGATCTGATCTCGGGATATGTAAAACTTCAGAGAAAGGGCAGTTCCTATTTTGGACTGTGTCCGTTTCACAACGAGAAGACAGGATCTTTTTCCGTAAGCCCGAATAAGCAGATGTATTACTGCTTTGGCTGCGGGGCGGGCGGAAATGCCTATACGTTTCTGATGCAGTATGAAAACTATTCCTTCCAGGAAGCGGTACAGGCTCTTGCAGAACGGGCCGGGATCCGGCTTCCGGAGGCGGAGGGATCCAGAGAGGCAAAAGAACGGGCAGACAGGAAAGCTGTGCTACTTCAGATCCAGAAACAGGCTGCAGAATACTATGTCCGCAAACTCTGTTCTCCGGCAGGAGCCGGCGCATTGCAGTATCTGCGGAACCGCGGTCTGTCCGACCGGACGATCCGCCGCTTCGGGCTCGGGTATTCCGATAAGTACAGCAGCGATCTCTATCGGTATCTGAAGGAAAACAAGTATTCGGATGAACTGCTCCGGGATACGGGCCTTTTCCATTATGATGAAAAACATGGCTTTTCCGACAAATTCTGGAATCGGGTCATGTTCCCGATCATGGACGCAAAAAGCCGTGTGATCGGATTCGGAGGCAGAGTCATGGGCGATGCAAAGCCCAAGTATCTGAATTCCCCGGAGACGGAGATCTTTGATAAGAGCCGCAATCTGTACGGACTGCATGAGGCCAGGAGGACAAAAGAGCGGCAGATGATCATCTGTGAAGGCTATATGGATGTGATCGCCATGCATCAGGCCGGTTTTACAAATGCAGTCGCATCTCTGGGAACAGCACTCACAGAACAGCAGTGTGCGCTGCTTGCAAGGTTTACGAAAGAAGTTCTGGTCATCTATGACATGGATGACGCAGGGGTAAGGGCGGCAAAAAGAGGCATACCGCTGCTGCGGAACGCCGGACTGACAGCTCGGGTCGTGGATCTGCGGCCGCATAAGGATCCGGATGAATTCATACATGCAGAAGGGACAGAGGCTTTTCGTGAGAGACTGAAAAAGGCAGAAAACGGTTTCCTGTATCTTGTCCGTCTGGCAGCTGAAGAATACGACCTGGAGGATCCCGGAGGGAAAACGGCTTTCCTTCATCAGCTTGCCGCCATGCTTCTTGACATACCGGACGAGATCGAGCGGACAGCATATCTGGAGGCATGTGCAAAGAAATACAGAACAGAACCGGAGCTGATCAGAAAAGAGATCGGCAGACGTTCCCTCATAGGAACAGGACGGCGTCCCGTGGAAGCGCCCCGGTCCATCAGAACGAAAAAGGATCCGGTTGAACGTCATCAGACAGACAAGGGACAGAAGCTTATGCTGACATGGCTGGTCAGCTATCCGGAACTGATCCGGAATATGGGAGATGAACTGGGGCCGGAAGATTTCACAAACCCGCTCTGCAGAGAAGTAGCGGAGAAACTCTGGAACCAGGCTGAAAACGGCCATATCAATCCGGCAGCCGTACTGGATCATTTCCCGGACGAAGAAGACCAGGCGGAAGTGGCCTCCATGTTCCACACGGAATTGAATCTGGAAAAGCCGGAAGATAAGAAAACAGCCTTTTTTGATGTTTTCTGCCGGATGAAGCGGGAGAGTCTTGATCTCAGGTCCGCAGCCCTGGATCCCCTGGATCTGAAGGGACTTACGGCATTTACGGAAGAACGAAGAAAACTGGAGAGTCTTCAGGCGGCCGGTCCTCCGGACAGATGGTTCCCGGCAGATATTCAGGAGAATTCATAAAAGATAGGAGATAAAAACAGTATGGCAGCTGCAAAAACACCGAAAACTACCGAAAAGACAGAAAAGACGGCGAAGACAGTAAAAGCTTCCAAAAAGACAGCGGGTTCCAAAAAGGCCGCGGAAAAAAAGGAAGAAGTGATGAAGGATCAGGATACATCCGCAGAAACAGAAGAACAGGAGCTGGATGTGACAAAACTGATGGATCTGGCCAAACCGCTTATTGAGACAGCCAAAAAGAAAAAAAATGCGCTGGAGTATCAGGAGATCCTGGAACACCTGCAGGGCCAGCAGCTCAGCGATCGTGAACTGAAGGTGATCGAAGCGTATCTGGAACAGCAGGATATCGATATTCTGCGGATCCGTCCGGACGCGGAAGAACCGGATGACGAAGTC
>CACZQU010000410.1 GCA_902783305.1 uncultured Lachnospiraceae bacterium
AGCTTTCCGCTCCTTCCTCTGGGCTTATCCGGCTGGGTAATGACCAGAGGAACGGTATGCCCGGCCTTGACCAGAGCCTTCAGAACCGGTACGGCAAAATCCGGCGTTCCCATGAATACAATCTTCATCGGTATCCACCCCGCTTCCCGTCATTCCTCTTCTTCATAGTGCACTTCATGCAGCTGTCCTTCCACCTTTGAGGTATACATGATCCCTGCCAGGTGGTCTACCTCATGGCAGATCGCTCTGGCCAGAAGTCCGGTTCCCTCAATCTCGATCTCCTTCATCTCCTCGTCCAGTGCCCGGACGATAACATGATCCGGACGGGTCACCAGGCCCGCCATGCCGGGAACGCTCAGACACCCTTCATCTCCTGTCTGTTCTCCGTCCTGAGTAATGATCACCGGATTGATCAGGGTAATCGGTCCGTAAGAGGAGGAAGCCTCTTCAGGCTCACCGTCCCGGGCTGCTCCGTCCGGGTCCGTCACTTCTCCCATATCCCCGATATCAATCACAACAATCTGCTTCAGAATGCCCACCTGCGGAGCCGCCAGGCCGACACCGTTCGCTTCATACATCGTGTCATACATATCTTCGATCAGCTGGTGCAGCCTCGGGGTCATCTGTGTCACTTCCCTGCATTGTTTATTCAGGACAGGGTCTCCCTGTGTACGAATGGTTCGAATCGCCATACTGTTTTCTCCTCATCTGAATATACGGGTTTATCACCGGCCTCTTCCTTTTACCTGCCTTACGGCCTGGATGATCTCTGATTCCTCACTGCATATCATACTGGATCCGCAAGCCGCCAAAGCCCTCATTCTGGTCGATATATCGTTCAAGGCCGTTCCGGACAGCAGTCAGAACCTCCCTGCTGTCATGCTTAATATATAAAATCATATGATAGACATCCTTTACCTTGCCCACAGCTGCAGGAGCCGGTCCCATCACCTGGATGCTCCTTGATGCTCCGATCCTCTCCGCGTACCGGCGGAGAAAGCTCATGGCCGTCTTCAGGTGATCCTCTCCGGGACCGGAGCCCAGTATGGCCATAAGACCGGAAACCGGAGGATATTTCATCACCGTCCGGAATCCGATTTCCTGCGCATAAAAAGCCGGATAGTCCTGACGGGAAGCGAAAATCAGGCTGTAATGCTCCGGTTGATAGGTCTGGATCACTGCTCTCCCGCAGCTTTCACCGCGCCCTGCCCTGCCCGCTGCCTGAGTAACCAGGGCAAAGGTTCTCTCCGCGGACCGGTAATCCGCACCTGACAGGGAAAGATCTGCCGCCAGAATTCCTACCAGCGTCACCAGTGGAAAATCATGTCCTTTTACGATCATCTGTGTACCGATGAGAATATCTGCTTCATGATGTTCGAAGGAATACAGGATTTTCTCATAGCTGTCTTTTTTTCTCGTCGTATCATAATCCATCCGGAGAACCCTGGCCTGGGGAAACATTTTCTTTACGGTCTGCTCAACCTGCTGCGTCCCCGCCTTGAATCCGCCGATCCAGGGCGAGGAGCATACCGGACAAGCCTGTACCACGCCGGTCTCATAACCGCAGTAATGGCAGATCATCCTGCCGTCATTGTGCTGGGTAAGGGAAACGTCACAGTGCGGACATTTCACCACATAACCGCAGCTTCTGCAGGAAATAAAACCCATGTAGCCTCTCCGGTTCAGGAAAAGCATCGCCTGATTGCCGTCAGCCAGGCATTGCTCCAGCTCCTGAATCATAAAACGGCTGAGCAGACTCCGGTTTCCCCCCTTCAGCTCCTCGCGCATATCCACGATCTTTGCTTCGGCCATAGGACGGCTGGCAAAACGGGAAGAAAGAGTAACCAATCTGTATTCTCCCCTTTCGGCGCGGTAAAAGCTTTCCAGAGAAGGTGTTGCAGAGCCCATCAGGACATATGCCCCTTCCTGCCGGGCACGCCATACAGCCGCCTCACGGGCGTGATAGCGGGGTGACGCTTCGCTTTTATAACTGGATTCCTGTTCTTCATCTATGATAATAAGACCTAAATTTGTAAAAGGAGTGAACAAAGCTGACCGGGGTCCCACCATGATCCGGATTTTTCCCTTCCTGGCCAGAAGAAACTGCTCATATCTCTCCCCCTGGGAGAGGCGGGAGTGAATAAAAGAGACCTGGTCGTTGAACTGCTGCCGGAACCGGCTTACCGTCTGGTAGGTCAGCGATATTTCCGGAATCAGGACGATCACCTGTTTTCCCTGTTTCAGGATTTCCCGAATCAGCTCCATATAAATCATCGTCTTTCCGCTGCCCGTAACCCCCATGAGAAGAACAGGCCGGCCAGTGCCATTGGTCTGCCCATTACTTTCCGGATCCGGGGAAGCATTTTCTCTTAAGCCCCACTCCTCCCTGATCATGGCGGCAGCGGCTTCCTGTTCCGGGGTCAGAACCGTTTTCTTCGGCGTCAGCGGCAGTTCCTCCTCTGAGGAAGCAGGCAGATAAGCTTCCTCCTGCACAACTCTGGCGATCCCTTCCGTCTCCAGATATTGTCTCACCGAAGGGGTCATCCCATATTCCCTGACAGCCTGCGAATAATCCAGCTCCTCGTTCTCCTTAAGGATCTGCAGAATCCGGATCCTTGCCTTGTACCGGGGAAGAGACAGCGTCTCCAGTCTGCCGGAGATCTCTTCTGCAGAAAGAAGGCGGATCACCTTTCTCTTCGCCGGCCGTTCCACCTTTGCTTTTACCGGCAGTACCGTGCGGAGTGCCTGGATCGAGGTAGATCCATATGTCTGCTTCATCCAGTCCGCCATGGCAATCAGCCGGGACAGACTGGTCTGATCACCGGCGCATACGGAAATGACCGGTTTGATCCGGCTCAGCTGAATGGACGGCTGCCGGATCAGTCCGACAACATAGCCTTTTCTGTGATGATCCGAGTGACCGAAAGGAACCTGCACCACCACTCCCGGCAGCACCTGTTCCTTAAGCTCCTCCGGAATCCGGTAGGTAAACGGATGATCCAAAGCTTCACTGGAAATGTCAATAATCACCTGTGCATATTCTGTCATGCGTCCAAAGCCCGCCTGTCCGCCTCCAGAATGTCCGCAATGATGATTCTCTCATCCATCGGATATTTCTTTCCCCGGATCTCCTGATAATCCTCATGCCCTTTCCCGGCCAGGACGATAATATCCCCGGGCTCTCCATGATGGATGACATAGGCAATTGCTTCCTTCCGATCCGGAATTTCAATAAATTTTCCGTCCGTCTTTTCCATCCCGCAGCGGATATCCGCGATGATATCCATCGGATCTTCATTTCTGGGATTGTCCGAAGTGATCACCGTAAAGTCGGCAAGGGTACCGGAGACTTCTCCCATCTCATACCGGCGCAGCTTCGAGCGGTTTCCTCCACAGCCAAACAGGCAGACCAGCCGGTGGGGTTCATACTCCCGCAGTGTAGAAAGCAGGCTCTCAAGAGCCATGGCATTGTGCGCGTAATCAATCATCAGAATGAAATCATCACTCACCTTTACCAGCTCCACCCGGCCTTTGACCTTCGCCGTCTTCAAGGCGCCGGTAATCGCTTCTTTGTTCACGCCGAAATGTCGGCAGACCGCAATCGCCGTCAGAGAATTATAAATACTGAATTTTCCGGGAATATCCACCTCTACCGGGAACTCGAAGCCGGAAGCACGGGAATAAAGCGCAAAAGAAATACCAAGAGTTCCCTTCCCGCGGATCAGCTTCCCTTCCCTCGCCTGCAGATCCGCTTCCGGAGAAAAGCCATACGTTTCCAGTTCACAGGTGTGTCCCTTGATCATCATTTCGAAATGCTCATCATCCCGGTTGACAATGCCCCTGCGGCACTGGCGCAGCAGCATGGATTTACAGGCAAGGTAATGGTCAAAGTCTTTATGCTCATTGGGACCGATATGATCAGGCTCAATGTTGGTAAAAATTCCATAGTCAAAGACAAAGCCCTGGGTTCTGTGCAGCATCAAAGCCTGGGAAGAAACCTCCATGACGACACATTTGCAGCCTTCGTCAGCCATTCTCCGGAAATATTCCTGGACGAGATATGACTCCGGAGTCGTATTGGCCGCCGGGATATGCTCGTCTCCAATGATCACTTCGATTGTCCCGATCAGGCCGGTTTTATACCCTGCGTTTTCCAGGATAGACTTCACCATGTAGGTTGTCGTTGTCTTTCCCTTGGTTCCGGTGATCCCGATGGTCACCAGCTGCTTCGCCGGATGACCAAACCAGGCTGCGCTGATAAATGCCATCGCGTAACGGGTATCCGGAACTCTGACAAGGGTGACTCCTGAAGGGACATCCACCTCTTTCTCGGTCACAAGGACCGAAGCACCGTCGGATACGGCTTTTGACGCAAAAGAATGTCCATCCACCACTGCTCCCTGAATGCAGATAAACAGACAGTTTCTGCTGACATGGCGCGAATCGTATACAACCGCGCTGACCTCCTGATCCAGGGATCCTTGCTCCAGCTTATACTCCAGACCGTCAAGCAAATCTTTCAGCTTTACAAACGGCTGATCCATCTTTCCTTCCTCCTTATCATCTGTCTCTGACTGAATCCTTTCTGACACTGATCCGTACCCCGCCGCTTTGGCGGGGCTCCGGTTCCTGCTGCAGCCGCTTTTCATGTTCTGTGTCCAGCCTTTTATCCCTTTGCATCACCGGGAAGGATACGCCTGCAGTTACTGTTCAGCCGAAACAGCAGTCTTTTGCATAATCCTTTGTATTCTACCACATTTTCATCCTGAGGAAAACCGAAAAAATGCTTGCAACCAAATCAGAAGTGTGTTAGACTTTATTCAGTCTATAGACACTTCTATGTCTTATTTATCTGTTATTACCTCTTATTTTTCCCTGTTATATTACATATTTCGACAATGATAACCGGATCGGGCATGCCTTATACCTGCGAACGAAGCTGACTGTCTGCTGCCATGATAAGCCGCGGTATATGCCGTTATACTATCCTCGCGGGGACAGATAAATGGTTGGTCACTACGTGAAGCCGGGATAAGTCTGACCCTCTCAAAGAAAGGAGCATCTTTCATGAATCTGAACAAAGCCTTTTTTTCCGCGCTGTGCCTGGTTTTTCTCCTTGGTTTTCTGCCGGCTGCAGGAACGTCCAAACCCGTATCCGCCTTCAGTGAATCCACTTATTTCACGTCCACAGACAGCCAGAAGGAAATCCATCCGGAGCCGGATGGGTTCACTTCCCCAAAGGAGAGTTCCGAAGCTTCCCTGGATACCAGCAGTCTGTATGAGCTTCTTGACACCGCCCAGGAGGTTGCCGGCGGTGCGGAGGATCCGTACCGACAGGAAATCGAACCACCCAGGACAGAAGCCGGGACACAGAGCAGTACCGAAGAGTTCGGCAAGGGAAGCCAGGAGGACCCGGAGGATCCTTCCTGGGAAAACTATGTCACCCCCGGAGCGGCTTCCTTCACCGTACACAAAGCTTCAGAGACCAAAACCGCCGCTCCGGGGGACACGGTCTACTATACCATCACGATCCGCAACACAGGAGCTGTCATTCTTCATTCCGTCGTGAGCACGGAGAAATTCCGTCTCACGGGCATCAACGCCCGTTTTCTCCCGCAGGAGGGCATACGGCTGAGTCCGGACCAGACCCAGGCTCTCATCGGACAGATCAGGCCGCAGGAGAGTGTCACCTTACGGGCATCCGTTGTCATCCCCGAAAACCTCACCGACCAGTCCCTGATCAACCAGGTCGTTGTCACCTCCACAGAAACCGGAACAACACCGGTCACATCGGATTCAGAGGTCATGATCCGCCCGACGTCAAACACGCTCAGCGGAAGCAGTCAGGGCACTTCCTCTTCGGGTTCAGCAGCAGGCACCAGGCAAAGCTCCTCCGGCAGTTCCGGCTCTTATGGCAGCTACAGTTCATCCGGCAATTCCACAGCCCAGACCCTCTCCCCCGGATACACGGCTTCCGACCCGCCCAAAACCGGTGACGCATCAAAAGTGGAAATCCTTCTGTGTGCCCTTGGAGCAGCGGCGGCTGTCATCATTCTCTCGCTGATTCTGAAAATCAGGAGGCGCCGGAAAACAGAAGATCAGCCGTCTTAATCCCCCAGCTTCTTCCTCTGCGTTTATTTGTCCCCGCGGGTATAGTAAAAAAGAAAACGTTACAATTCACGGACCGTAAAGCCACGCGCGGGGAAGGTCAGACCGTGAATAGTAATAAGAAAACCATTTTTTTACATAACGTTTATAAACGAGTCATACTTTGCACATATTTTCGGGCTACAATGGAAAAAGATAGAAGTAGAACTCTCTATCTCCCCCTCAATGATAAGGGAACCGCCTTTAGCCGGTTCCCTTGTTTTTTTTTCTCTGTTATGCTACAATCCATTGGTTAAGATGTCCTGTTCTTTTTTCAGGACAGGAATGATTCCTGTTACTTTTCAGCTGAACAGTAACTTATTTTTCGCATTACAGGAGGTAACTTTATGGCAGCACTGCTTACTCCTTCGGGTTATTGTTCCGGCCTGAGTCTTCATGATACACAGGTCGCCATCAAAACCGTCAAGGATTTTTTCCAGCAAACCCTGGCTGCGAAGCTGAATCTGCTCCGCGTATCCGCTCCGATATTTGTGGACCGGGCATCTGGCCTCAATGACAACCTGAACGGTGTTGAGCGGCCTGTCAGCTTTGATATCAAGGGCATGGATCTTACTGCCGAGGTAGTGCAGTCCCTTGCAAAGTGGAAGCGCTACGCCCTGATGGAATACGGTTTTTCCCGGGGAGAGGGATTGTATACCGATATGGTCGCAATCCGAAGAGACGAGGATCTTGACAATATCCATTCTGTCTATGTGGATCAGTGGGACTGGGAAAAAATCATCGATAAGGAAGAGCGGAACATCGACACCCTGAAAAATACCGTTCTTGCCATCTACAGCGCCCTTCGCAAGACGGAGAAATATATGGCGGTTCAATATGATTATATCGAGGAGATCCTGCCCAGAGAAATCTGCTTCATCACCTCGCAGGAGCTGTATGACCTTTATCCGGATCTGAATCCCAAGGAGAGAGAATATCGGATCACCAAAGAAAAGGGATCTGTTTTTCTCATGCAGGTAGGAAAATATCTCTCCAACGGAGAGCGCCATGACGGCCGGGCTCCTGATTATGACGACTGGGATCTGAACGGAGATATCCTTGTCTATTACCCTGTCCTGGATATCGCGCTGGAGTTGTCCTCCATGGGGATCCGTGTCGATGAAAGCGCCCTGGACCGTCAGCTTACCGCCGCCGGCTGTGATGATCGAAGATCCCTTCCCTTCCAGAAATCCATATTGGAGAAGAAGCTTCCTTATACAATCGGCGGTGGAATCGGACAGTCCAGAATCTGCATGTTTTTCCTGCGAAAAGCCCATATCGGCGAGGTTCATGCTTCCCTGTGGCCGGAAGAGATGCGCCGCCAGGCCCAGGAAAACGGTATCCACCTGCTTTAAACTCCGGAAGGAGCAGCTTATGAATATCCTGTTTTTTCTCACCCCTAAAAACGAAACTGCTTTTCTATACGAGGATGAAACGCTCAGCCAGGCATTGGAGAAGATGGGGAACAGAAAATTCTCCTGCATCCCTGTGCTGAGCCGTGACGGCAAATATTCCGGCACCATTTCCGAAGGAGATCTTCTCTGGACGATCATGCAAAGCAAGGATTCCCTCTCCGGCATCACCGGGAATCTCCCGATTCGCTCCATTCCCAGAAGAACCGTCATCAAGCCGGTTCACATCGACTATGATATTGAAGACCTGATGGATCGTGCCATCAACCAGAATTTCGTCCCGGTAACCGATGACCAGGGTTCCTTCATCGGCATTATTACGAGAAAAGCCATTTTAAAACAGATGTTCCAGAAACTGAAGGAGCTTGACCCAAAGGAATAGCAAACCAGAAAAAAAACGGTTACCGTACACGGTAACCGTTTTTCGATTCATCTCAAGGCTTCCGGCACACCGGAGTCCTTCATCATCAGTCTCTGCTTCATCCCTGCCTTGGCGCAGCGTTTTCCTCTTCCAAATCCTGTGCCGGTTCAGCCGGTACAAATACTCTTTCGTTCTCTGCCTTTTCTTTTCTCTTTATCTCTTTTGTCTTTTCCACTTCTTCTTCACAGAAGGACAGCTGGGAATTGACCTGGATCTTTCCTCTCTTGTCCGGCTTCTCATACGTCCCGTCAGGCTGCAGAAGATGTGCCTTTACATTGTCGGCAAATTCCAGTTCCAGAATATGCGCGAGTTTTTTCTTGATCGCGTCATCCTCCACAGGAAATACAATTTCCACACGGCGGTCCAGGTTTCTGGGCATCCAGTCGGCGCTGCCCATATAGAATTCATCATCTCCGGCATTGCAGAAATCAAAGATCCTGGCATGCTCAAGGAAATTTCCCACGATAGAGCGGACGTGGATATTCTCACTGATCCCGGGGATGCCCACCTTCAGGCAGCAGATCCCACGCACCAGCAGGTTGATCTCCACACCGCAGGAGGAAGCATGGTAGAGAGCCGAAATAATCACCGGATCACACAGAGAATTCATTTTGGCGGTAATCTTCGCGGGGAGCCCTTTCTTTGCGTTTTCCGCTTCTCTCCCGATCAGGCTGACGAAACGGTCCTTCATCCACAGAGGAGCAACGATCAGCTTATTCCAGTGCTTCGGCTCAGAGTAACCGGAAAGCATATTAAATACCGCAGTCGCATCCTCGCCAAAGCGCTCATCACAGGTGCAGATTCCGCAGTCCGTATATAGCTTTGCCGTAGAATCATTATAGTTTCCTGTAGCCAGATGGACATAACGGCGTATTCCGGTCTCCTCCCGTCTCACCACAAGAGTAATCTTGCTGTGAGTCTTCAGGCCAAGAAGGCCGTAAATGACATGGCACCCTGCTTTTTCAAGCATCTTTGCCCATACGATATTGTTCTCTTCATCAAATCGGGCTTTCAGCTCCACGAGGACGGACACCTGTTTTCCGTTTTCCGCGGCCTGAGCCAGAGCCTTGATAATGGGTGAGTTTCCACTGACCCGGTACAGTGTCTGTTTGATGGCCAGAACATCAGGATCCTTTGCCGCCTGCTTTACAAAACTGACAACGGGATCAAAGCTCATATAAGGATGATGGAGGAAAACATCTCCCTCGCGGATGACGCTGAATACATCCTTTCCCGCCGGAAAAGCTGCCACCGGCTGGGGCGGAGCATAGCTGCTTTCTTTGTATTGTCCGAAGCCTTCAAGCCCATAGACCTTCATCAGCATCGTCAGATCAATCGGGCCGGCAATCGGGAAAATATCCTCTTCCTTGACCTCGAATTCCTTTTTCAGGATCTTTAACAGTCTTGGATCCGCCTTTTCTTCCACCTCCAGGCGGATCACTTCACCCCACTGGCGCTTTTTGAGCTGCTTCTCGATTTCTTCCAGAAGATCCTCTGCCCCTTCTTCCTCGATGGAGAGATCCGCATTGCGCATAATCCGGTATGGATTGGCACAAACCACCTTGTTTCCAAGGAAAAGCTTGCCGATATTGCGTTCGATGACCTCTTCCATGAGGGTAACCGTCTTGTCTCCTTCTTTGTCAGAAGGTATCATCACCAGCCGGGGAAGCACAGAAGGAACCTGCACCGTGGCAAATTCCAGAATCTCTTTATTTTTCTTTTTGTCCTTTTTTTCGATCAGAAGACCGATGTTCAGTGTTTTGTTGCGGATCAGCGGAAAAGGCCGGGAGGAGTCCATCGCCATCGGGGTCAGTACCGGATACACATTGTCCTCAAAATAACGGTCAATGAATTCGGCCTGCTTCTCATTGAAGTCCTCATGATGCTCTACCACATGCAGTCCTGCTTTTTCCAGAGCCGGAAGAATCGAGCGCCGCAAAGTGCTGTACTGATGCTTGACCAGATCATGAGTGGTAATACTGATCTGCTTGAGCTGATCCTTTGGCGTCAGGCCGGCAATATCCGGCTTTTCATATCCTGCATGCACCTGATCCTTGAGGGAAGCAACCCGGACCATAAAAAACTCATCCAGGTTCGAAGAAGTAATGCTGAGAAATTTCAGTCTCTCAAAGAGCGGAAGAGTTTTGTCCCTCGCCTCGGAAAGCACCCTCTCATCAAATTTCAGCCAGCTCAGCTCCCGGTTGACAAAATACTCCGGTTTTTCAAAATCCTTCAGATTGACGGACATCTCATACCTCCTTCAGTGCCTTCTTACGGCGGATCACCAGTGTGATACCGAACACATCTTCAAAAAACTGGACTTTATCCGCCAGCAAAGCAAGCTCCAGAGACAGATCCTGGTCGGACTCCATCACCATCTGAAGCTCCCTGTCCTTCAGCACCGCTTTCAGGCCTTTTACCTTCTGGTAATGGCTGCGATCCAGAGCGTTGGCCAGACGGAGAATGGCGGCCAGCTTCGCAATGACCAGATAGCGCTCCGGGTTTACCCCAAGATTGGACTCAAAGACTCTGGAAAATTCAAACCTGGTGTTGTTATAACGGACCACGTCGGCAATAATGTGGCGTTCCTCCGTGGATAAACCGATAATCTCCGTATTCATGATGATATGATAGGAGCATTCCGCCACCTCTCCGATGCTGATATATTTACCGCAGTCATGAAGCTGTACCGCGATACGGAGCAGAAGCTTCTCCCGTGATCCCATACCATGAACCTTTTTCATCCCGTCAAATATCGCCAGAGCAAGCTCAGTGGTTCCCTGTAAATGGCTCTTTCCACTGGAATACCTTTTCGCGATATTGCGTGAGGCGACAACGATATCATTGTCAAAATCGTGGGAGCTCTTGAGAACCTTATTCTTTTCGGCATAGTCGTAGGCTACTCCGTCAAGGAGAGAGACTCCCGGCATCCACAGAGATTCCGCGTTGAAAATCCCGATAAAACTGTTGATCACCACCATGGTCGGAACAATAAGAGAGGCGTATTCCGGATCGATATCCATTTCCCGGGAAAGCTCCACCTCGGACTTGCTGACCACGTCCTCATAACGGTTCATAAACTCCGCTTTTGTGATGATATTGTCTGCTGCCTGCTCACGAAACAGCGTGTCTGTCAGGAAGTCTCCCATCAGAATGACATTCTGTATACTGCGCTCCTTCAGATAAAGTCTCTGGAAAACATCGAGGTCATTGCGGATAAAATCCGCGACCAGTTCATCATAATGGATCGTCGTTTTTTCCAGCTCCTTCAGGCGCTCACGGATCCGGGTCGATCCGATCTTCAGGCTCTGCGTGCTGACGAGGGAGTCTTTGTCAAACAGGGAAACCTGCAGGCTTCCACCTCCCACATCGAGAATAGCCGTGCCCTTCTGTATGGTTTTTTTGAAGCCCACCTCAATCGCGGCAATGGATTTGTAACCGATAAAATGCTGCTCAGCATTGCTGAGGATCTCTACGCGGATCCCGGTTCTCACATAAATCTGCTCAACGACCACCATCGGATTGACAAGCTCCCGGAAAGCGCTGGTCGCGCAGACCCGGTAATTGCCCACTCCGAATTCCTTCATCATTCTGGAAAAATCCATCAGAATTTCACAGATCTTATCCACGGTTTCCATGGAAAGCTTCCCGACGGAATAGCTTTCCGAGCCCAGATCCAGGCGGTACCGGACATCATTCACTACCCGGAACGGGATCTTTTTGGACAGCTCGTATATTTTCATTCCAACTTCGTAGGATCCGATATCGATCGCAGCGAAGGTACTCGTCGCCATAACACATTTTCCTTTCTTCCTGTATTATCCCGCATTCGCAGACAGACCATCCACATTCTCAGCCCTTCAGCCTGCAGATCATTTTCCACATTGCTTCTACGGAATTGAAATTTGCGGGAATAATCTCCCCTGCTCCGACCTTGATTCCAAAGGTATCATTGATCTCCCCAACAATGGAAAGGACGTCAAAGGATGTGATCAGTTTTTTATCGACCAAAGCGGTTTCTCCCTCAAATTCCACATCAGGACAAAGGTCTTCCAGGATTTCCAGCAGCTCTTCCATTCGTTTTCTCCTTTTTTTCAGCCTTATTTCGTTTGATTTTGCGCATAGCTTCATGCTGTTATTATACGACAAAGAGAGGCTTACGGCAAATGTTTTATCATCTGTCCCGTAACCCTCTCTCTTCTGGTTACTATTCACGGATTAACCGTAAAGCCACGCGCGGGCGAATGGTACCCGAAATGGCACGTTCCCACTCGGTCTCGTCTCCCGACTCGGTCGGCG
>CACZQU010000411.1 GCA_902783305.1 uncultured Lachnospiraceae bacterium
ATTTCAACGGCATTTGCCAGGGATGTTTGCATTTCCACTCCCGTACCTCCAAGTCGGTTTCCTTTATCTTACCATAGAGCAAGTTTATTATCAACGTGACAGTTTGCACACGAATCCTGATACTACCCCTGCCATTTACCGGCAAGGAGTGTACCTATTTACACAAACAGAGCTCTGCGCCTGGTGACGCTGGCGTTGATCCTCAGCGGAAAGCCCGAAGGGAGAAAAAAGGTAGAGAGAAAAAACCCCGGAGGATGCTGTCCTTCGGGGCTTTTGAGAGATATCGGAAATTTCCATCAGTCTATTATTTATTTGTTATACAAGATGTCTAACTGCAGCATCCATATCTACACCACCAGTAACCAGTTCCAGTTCTTCCATCGTAAGTTCTTCTTTAATCTTCGTCTTATTCTCCAGTCCCATCATTTTAATTATCCTCTCTTTCTGCGGCTTGTTTTCTTTTGAACTGAACACATCATATCATAGTCCAAATCACAAGAATGTCACACACGGGAAGAGATTCCGCGATATCCTCCACGGATTCTATAACGCCGGACTTATTCTCCCTTAAGCTACTACTGATAAGTCAATTACAGCCGGGTATCCATTTTGACGTTCAAGGGGGCAATTACGTAACACAAAAAGCGAATTGCAATTCGCCCTTTTCGAATAAGAACAGGAAACAATAGTCATCCTCTCATAAGACACATACCACACATTCATGTGACAGGTTCTGTGTTTTGAATACATACTTATGGCTTTATGGATTACACCAACCGCACGGATCATACCCTTGTTCTATCAATTCTTCTCTGCTGTCATATGAGTATTCTTTGTTATAATCAGCGATCTTGCTTATTGCTTTGCACTCCGGTTTATGAAACTTTCCGGAGCTGTTGTTTAACACGTACGTAACCTCTTCAGACTGCCGCACATTACCGTCAGCCTCATTTTTTGAAGTCACAGTGTAATCCCAACCATTACTCGTCACGTATATCTCGCCCAACAAATCAGTCCTGTATACTGTGGAACCATTATCAGCAAGAACCTTTAGTGTTTTCTCCGCAGGATGTCCATAATCATTGCCGACTCCTACGCTTATAATTGACGTCTCTGGCGACATCGCTGAAACAAAAGCTGGTGAGCTGGACGATGAACTCCCATGATGGCCGACAATGTAAATGTCACAATTCAGCGGAACTCCGCTCCGGGTGAGTTTTTCTTCTGTGCCGTATTCCGCATCCCCAGTGATCATACAGGAAAAATCCCCCATGGTTACGGATACTACAGTGGATTTGTCGTTCTCCGTTTCCTCGGACCCGTCAGCTGCATATAAGACAGTAAGCGTTGCATCCCCAAAACGGTATTCGGTTCCTTTTTCGGCAAATGTTACTTTCTCCGCCTCTTCGACTGCAGACATGAAATACTCATATATTGACGTATCCGCCTGATAATTCGGTACAATCGCTTCATTCACATGTATCGTTCTTAACGTACCTATCAATCCGGCAATGTGGTCTTCATCGTAATGCGATGCAAACAAGTATTGCAGTCCCCCTACATCGTGATGTTTTAAATACGATACCACGTATGAAGAGTACTGTCTGCCACCTCCATCATAAAGAACATATTCTCCGTTTGAAGCCATCAAAACGCTCAAACCTTGACCAACATCCAGTACCGTAATCTGGAGCTCAGGTGTATTGCCAGAATGGGTAACTATTTTCTCAGGAACAGAGGTTACAGCATTACACCCTGTAAGAAGGGATACCATCAATACAACAACATACAATAAGGCTGCTGTTCTTTTCATGATTACATCCTCCTTGTACATTGTTAAACGAGATATAATATGAACATACAGTGTTCTTTACATATATTGTACAGATACGGAGGATTCGATTTCACGATCCCTTCATACTTTTTCTGCACCCATCCGGCAGGCTTGGTATGTCCGATCTCTCCCCGCCGCGCTGCAGGCATCATAGACCGGTCCAGCATTGCGGCTTCACTCATCAGATCCCGGCCGGATCCTGAAAGGCTCAGGCCTCCCAGCTTCCATTCTGATAGGAAATCATCTGCTCCATATCATTTCCTTTTCCGTCTTTTCCCTTGATCAGAATCCCCTCATCTCTGACCTCGACTCCATTCATTGCGGACAGACCCGTCCAGTTGTCTTCCGATAACTCTTCGTTTGTCAGGTGAAGAATTTCCACCATCCCGTTATCCTTCACTTCAAAAACGTTCAGATCGATTTCCCCGTTTTCCGATTCGATGTAGGAAATACTGACAACGACCTCTCTTCTTCCATCGCCTGTCAGATCCGCGGTCTCCGCGGAAATGAACACTCCCGGGCCAAAGGTTCGTGTAGAAGCAGAGCCGTTATCTCTGGTAACCTTCAGCGTTGCGATATTATCCTTCACGGAAGTGGAGGACTCATTCTTTATGTCAATCGTAAAATCGACAAAAGACGTTTTCTTTTCCTGCGGTGCGCTTTGGGCCTGTGTGTCTGTATTTCCCTGAGGAGTCTCCTGTTCCTGCGGTATCTGATTGATGATGATGGTGGTTCCCCCGGGAACCTGGGTCTGAACCTGTGGCTGAACCTGAACCTGAGGCTGAACCTGTGTCTGTTGAACCGGATTGATAATGACCGGTGCGGGCTGACCGATTCTGGTCAGATATTTTGCATTCACATAACCGTTCATCCCAAGCTTTGGCGAATATACATACCAGAAGCTCCCGGATGCATTCCGGACTTCTACCGTCTCTCCGTTATACAGCTTTCCGATTTCGTTGCTGGCATCAGTCCTCGCCTCTGTACGCAAAGCAAGATAATTCGTTGTCCCTGTAACCATATACTGGCCTGCAGAACCAGGCACCGGCGCAGGATCCGGCGGAGTATAACCATTAGTGAGATACTGGGAATTCACATACCCGCTTTTTCCCAGCTTAGGCGAATATACATACCAGTATGTCCCGGATCCGCTCATGACCTCGACGGTTTCCCCGTTATAGAGCTTTCCGATCTCATTACTGGAATTATATTCCGGGGCGGAACGAAGCGCCAGGTAATTCTGTGTCCCTGTCACCGTATAAGTACTGCCGCCTCCATAGGAAACCGCTGAGGCCGACGCCGTGCTCCCGCCGGAAGAGACGAGATATTTGGAATTGACATAACCGTTTTTCCCTAATTTGGGGGAATAAACATACCAGTAAGATCCACTTCCGGAGTTCACATACTGAACCGTTTCTCCGTTGTACAGCTTACCGATTTCATTACTGGAAGAATACGAAGGCGACGAACGCAGCGCAAGATAGTTTGTTGTACCAGACACCGTATAGTCTCCTGATGCCGCTTCGACCTTACATAAAGCTGATGGAAACCAGCATAAACATCCCCACAAAAGCAAAATGACCATGCCTGTTTTCAGGAAACAGGACATTTTTATGCGTCTCTCACTCATTTTCTTTCCTCCCTTTGTCAAAGCATTGATTCTTTCCATCCGTTCCGGATCAGCGGTTATTCCGGTTTGCCGCACACTGTCACATCGTTCTGTATCCATAAACCAGGTGCGTGCCTCCCGTTTCATCGTCCGACTGTCAGAAAATTGCCATAACTGGTTTATCATTTCATTATATCCGAAAAATCATCTGTGATCAATGATGGAATAGAACGTGAACGGTAACGTAATCAGAAAAACAAAAGAACGGATCCCTGCCTGAAATGTCAGTCAGAGACCCGTCCCCCAATTGATCATGATACCGGTCAGAGCAGAAATCGCGATCAGTCCGATGGGTGAAATGCCTTTTTTCAGAATCCTTCTGGAACCGAAATAAAGGGTGCCTAGAAATACAGTCATCAGAATTGCTTTGGTGTCTGCGGAAAAAACGTCAGGGCTCCCGAAGCAATGGTGCCGGATCATGTTCACGCCCACGGCAAGGATGATTCCGATGACGCAAGGCTTCAATCCTCTCAGCACTGCCTGTACATACGGATTCGTCAGCACCTTCTTCAGCAAAGCCGTGATGAGCAGTGTGATCAGAAATGAGGGCAGCACAACTGCTGTTGTCGCAGTCAGCGCGCCAGGAAGCCCTGCCTGAGAGCTGCCTACATAGGTTGCCATATTCACCATGATCGGCCCGGGCGTGCTTTCACTGACCGCAATCATGCAGGTCAGCATCTCATCTTCGATCCAGCCATAGGAAAGGACCACATCCCGGATCAGAGGAATTGCGGCATAGCCTCCTCCAAAAGCAAACAGGCCGACCTTCAGAAAGCCGATGACCAGTTCTAAACAGATCATTTCACTCACCTGCCTTTCCGGAAATCTGTCTCACCATAAATACGCCAAGGCTGACGGCGCCCGCGGTCAGCATCAGCGTGATGGAGGATATCCGCATCGCAAGGATATCGGTGATCAGCATGACAAGGCAGGCACAGCACAGGATAGCGAGAGATAACGGATCTTTGGGCATCTTCCGGATCATCCTGATCCCGGCGTCCAGAATCAGTATTCCGACCGCGATCTTGATTCCCA
>CACZQU010000412.1 GCA_902783305.1 uncultured Lachnospiraceae bacterium
AGATGACGACCGAAGGCAGAGCTTGTACCTTTTCTTTTCAGGAATATCCGATTCCTGTGATATAATCCGCTTAAGGGAGTTGGTAAAACAGCAGCCTTCTGATATGCCTCACTGGCCCGGGGAACATGGATACAGCTGGAGAACAGAGAGAAAAACGGTTCGGGATTTGTATAGTAAAGGAGCCTCGATGGAATTTACAGATGCGTTGATACAGGGAAATCTTGAGGCAGTTCGCAGCTGCCCCAAGGCTGATCTGCACAACCACTTTGTGTTGGGCGGAAGCCGTCGTTATTTGCGTGAACACGCCGGAAAAGACATTAAGCCGATTCAAAGGCCGATTCATTCCATGGATGAGATGCATGCCTGGTCTGCCAAAAATTTGGATGGTTTCTCTGACACTGCCGAGGGACGAAGAATGCTGATACGGGCGGCATTTGCACAAGCCAGGGAAGACGGTGTCACCATACTTGAGATCGGCGAAGATGTCTGGGGCCTGGGAGAGTTTTTCCATAGAAACATCGAAGAACTTGTGGAAGCGTTTGAAACAGCTCACCGGGAAATCGCTCCGGGAATCGAACTGCGGCTTCAGATCGGCTTGTCCCGACACTGTGAAATAGCATATTTAGAAGACTGCCTGTCTCATTTCTGGGGATGCAAAGCATTCTATTCGATCGATCTGTATGGAGATGAACTGGCACAGCCAATAGAGAATTTTAAGGCCATTTACCGGCGTGCAAAGGCAGAGGGACTTAAGACGAAGGCTCATGTCGGCGAATGGGGCACGGCAGAGGATGTCCACCGTGCCGTGGAATGCCTTGAACTGGACGAGGTGCAGCACGGAATTGCAGCGGCGGAAGATCTTTCCGTGATCCGATTTCTGACAGAAAATCACATCCGGCTGAATATCACACCCACCAGTAACTATCTCCTTGGAAGAGTCAGAGACTTGCAGATTCATCCCATTGCCAAACTCTATCGCAGCGGCATTGACGTAACGATTAATTCTGATGATGCCTTGATTTTTGATTCGGATGTATCCAAGGAATACCTCCGACTGTATCAAAGCGGATGCCTGAGTTCGGAGGAACTGGACGATATTCGGAAGAATGGATTGAAATCTGTGTAGGCAAAAGACTGCTAAGGTCATTATTAGACTGAAGAAATCAGATCTATTGCATACGGAAAGGATCCTTTGCCAGAAAAAGTGTTAAGTGCAACATAGCGTCCCCGCGGCGCCGGGGCTGCCCGCCTCCGTCCACAGCGGGGCCCCCCAATTTTTGGCAGGAACTGGCACCTGCATGTATTCCTGCGTATCAACTCATGTCAGTGCTGAAACAGACGCTGCAAAAAACGATGTAATCATGAAGGAGAAGAAACAGAATGAATACCAATATGATGGATAAGAATATCGCGGAACTGAATCCGGTTGATCTTGAGAAAGCAGTCGGCGGAACGTTTACCCTGAATTACTACTGGCAGAGCGAATATGAAGAGGCCGGAATCAAAGTCGTGACCCATTTCATCGAGAAGGACGAGTTCTGGTGGAAGGGAGAAAACATCGGGGAAAAAGGTGCGAACTCCGTCGTGTATTACACCGCAGTAAAAGGCAAGGCTCCCAATTCGCTGGCGGAATCGATGCCCTTTTGGGACGCAAACCATAAGAAGAAATTTGAGCGCCATCGCCACTGATGGAAGATCAGGACCATGGGCGGGAAAGAACCGGCAATCAACGCCCGGTCCGGACTTGAACAAAAGACAGAAAAAGAAAAAAAGGCACTTATAAGGAGAAAACAAACCATGAATACCAATAAAGAAATGAAAGAACTGACCCCTGAAATGATGGAACGGATCTCCGGCGGCTTTCGCCGCTACAACCCTCTTTTCCCCGGCTTTCCGGTAGACCCCCTGGTTGTTCCGGAAAAAACCAAGGAAGAACCCAAGGACGGCGGAGCGACCGGTGGCTGGTAAGGCCTCATCCGGAACACGGGCCCGGCCTGTAAAGAAAATCTCCGGCTTCAATGAAGCACGGAGGTTTTTTTATGGACATTACGATGGCGGTCCTGTA
>CACZQU010000413.1 GCA_902783305.1 uncultured Lachnospiraceae bacterium
GCCAATGTTTTTGCACGCCTCGCGCAGCAAGTGCGCGAGGCTGACTGAATTGTTACAAAGGTTTCATTTCTTTGCTGCTCCCTGATTCCGCCCCAACCTTTTCCAACGAGTCATCATTTGTCCGATTCGGTTACCTGCTATCCTTTTTTTCGATCCATCGCGCTTCTTCCTGTGATCAGATTTATGATAATAAGACTGGTATTTTTTATTATAATATCCTCCCTGATCTACATTCTCCCCGTAGAATACAAAGCCAAGAATCGGCATCCCTGTCATCTGCGCCGCATTCAGGGAAGTCCGGATCTCTTTATGGGAGGAAAAGTTCTGCCTGACCACAAACACAGAACCCGCAACATGGGATGAAAGCACCAGGGGATCCGTCACCAGGTTAACCGGGGGCATATCCAGAATGACCAGGTCATAAGCTTGCTCCATCTCCTTCAGAATGCGGGTCATGGCTTCTGATTCCAGAAGCTCCGTCGGGTTGGGCGGAAAATGCCCGGAAGGGAGCAGATCCATTGTCACATTGACGTTTTTTAACACTGCACTCCTCCAGCTGCATTGCCCGAGTATAGCTTCACTAAGCCCTCTGATATGCCTGTCACAGCCAAAGATTTCTCTCTGAAAGGCTCTGCGCAGATCACTGTCAACCAGAAGCACCTTTTTTCCTCCCCATGCACAGGAAATAGCCAGGTTTGCCGCGATGGTAGATTTCCCTTCTCCCGGAACTGCGCTGGTAACCACGACAGCATGGGATTCCTTCTCTACCATTGTATAAAGCAGATTCAGCCTGAGCCGGGCGTAGCTTTCCACCATGTCCATTGAACTGTCCATGGAGAGCAAAAAGAACCCGGCTGCGCTGTTATTCCTTTTCTGGCGCGGAATCAAAGACAAAATCGGAGGGGTATAATTGTCCGTAAGGTCCTCAGTATAGGTAATCTTCTGATTGATCAGGAACAGCACAAGAAGCAGAAGGCATCCGGCAGCTCCTCCTCCAAAACCTGCAAAAACCGCTTTTCTCCGCGCGCCGGTTCTGTCCGGATACTTCGGGGTCATCGCATAATCAATAATTTCAATATTACCCGCACCAACCACTCGTACGATCTCCGATGGTGCAACATCCAGCACAGCATTACAGATATCCGCAGACAACTCGGGATCTCCGGTGGAGGCGTTCACGCTCACGACACCGGTCTGGGAAACGGAAGCCATAGACAGACAGCTTGCAATAAACTCCGGCTGTATGCCCGGATATTTCCCGCTCAGTCTTTCGACAATCACATCCAGGACCTTATTGCTCCTGACAACAATCATATAGGTATCAATCAGCTGGACAGCTGATTCCAGATCGGACACACTGGTATACTGATAATTTACCAGATTCGGATTGGCGTTATATACATACATCGTCCCGGAAGCAGTATATCTCTTCGGTGTATGGTAGGCAGTCCGCCAGTATATGAAGCTGAAAGCAAATGCCGCCAGCAAAACCGGAAACCAGATCCGTTTCAGCAAATATCTCGAAAATTTTGCCAGATCGATTGTAATCTCTTTGTTTGTCATATCAGTTGAAACTCCCTACTTACCATTCCCTCTATGGATCAATGACAGTATATCCTGTTAACCATCACACTACATTCACGCTGACAAAAATTTCACACAGTCAGACTATTATCTGCATAACTGCTGTAAAAAAGAACACACTTATTTTAATAATACCTCAAAACAAAAGAAATGAAAACATCAAATTCAAAAATTCTTCCATCCAATACCTTTCGCTTCTGTCTATGTAAAGTTCCTTGCCAGTTCCTGGAATAAAGATGATATCTTCCGCCCCCTTCCTGTGTCTTTCCGCTCCGATACAAGACGGTGGAAAACCGGATGGATTTATGCTATGATGTGGATTCAAGCCTGTTCCCTTCCGGCCGCCCTTCAGATAGCAGCCGGGCGGGCATGTTTACAGACGTGGAGATGACTGAATAATTACCGGAGGATTTCTATGGAAATATATGACATGCTGAACCAGCCGCAGAAAGAAGCCGTTTTTCATACCGAAGGGCCGCTTCTGATCCTTGCAGGCGCGGGATCCGGAAAGACCAGGGTTCTGGTTCACCGGATCGCCTTCCTGATCAGGGAGCAGGGGATCCGGCCCTGGAATATTCTTGCCATCACCTTCACCAACAAAGCCGCCGGCGAGATGAAGGAACGGGTCGGACAGCTTATCCAGGAGGAAGCTCAGGGGATCTGGATCAGTACGTTCCACTCCTGCTGTGTAAAAATCCTGCGGCGCCATATCGGGGCGCTGGGGTTCGATCCCGGTTTTGTCATCTACGATTCCGATGACCAGAAAAGCCTGATGAAAGAGATTATACGCCGTCTGGACATCGATACGAAAATATATAAGGAAAGAACATTTCTCTCCCGCATTTCACACGCAAAGGATGACATGACCGGCCCGGACCAGATGGAAAAGGAAGCCATGGGAGACGACGAACAGCTTCTGACGGCCAGGGTATACCGGGAATACCAGGAAAGCCTGGCAAAGAACAATGCTCTCGATTTCGATGACCTTCTGGTCAAAACCGTGGAATTATTCGAGCAGTTCCCGGAAATCCTGAAGTATTACCAGGAACGTTTCCGGTATATCCATATCGATGAATATCAGGATACCAACCGGGTTCAGTTCCGGTTCGTCTCCCTCCTTGCCGGAAAATACCGGAACCTTTGCGTCGTCGGCGACGATGACCAGTCCATCTACAAATTCCGCGGCGCTGATATCTACAATATTCTGAATTTTGAAGAGGAGTACCCGGAGGCGAAGGTGATCCGTCTGGAGCAGAACTACCGTTCTACGGGAAATATCCTGAAAGCGGCAAATGAAGTCATCAAAAACAACACGGAAAGAAAGTCCAAGACCCTCTGGACCGAGAAGGAGGATGGGAGAAAAATCATTTTCCGGCAGTTCCCTAACGGATTTGAGGAAGCGGAATATGTCGTGGGGGAAATCGCTGACCGTAAACGGAATTCCCGGGACTCATACCGTGATTTTGCCATTTTGTACCGGACAAACGCCCAGTCCCGGCTCTTTGAAGAAAAGCTTCTGAATGCCAACATTCCTTACAAAATCGTCGGCGGGATCAATTTCTATGCCCGGAAAGAAATCAAGGACATACTGTGTTATCTGCGCACCATCGGCAACGGGAGGGATGACCTGTCCGTAAGCCGGGTGGTCAATGTGCCGAAGCGGGGGATCGGAAGCACCACCCTCGGAAGGATCCAGGACTATGCCGCTTCCCGCGGAATAAGCGTCTACGAGGCAATGGAAAACGCCAGGGAGATTCCCGGCATCGGCAGAGGGGCAGGCAAAATCGAGGGATTCGTCACCTTCATCCGGATGCTGAAGACAAAAGCGGATGCGCTTTCGGTAACCGGACTGATTCAGGCTGTCCTGGAGGATACCGGTTACCTGGCAGAGCTCAAGGCTGAGAACACCGACGAAGCAAAATCCAGGATGGAAAACCTGGACGAGCTGATCTCCAAGGCTGCCACATACGAAAAACGAGCCAGGGAATCGGGAGAGCCTGTCTCCTTATCCGGTTTTCTGGCTGAGGTAGCCCTGGTCGCGGATATCGACATGGTGGAAGAGAGTGAGGATTACGTCCTTCTCATGACATTGCACAGCGCAAAGGGGCTGGAGTTTCCTTTTGTCTATATGGCCGGGATGGACGAGGGGCTTTTTCCGGGATATGCCGTCATCACCTATGGAGACCAGTCTGATGTGGAAGAGGAACGAAGGCTCTGCTATGTCGGTATGACCCGCGCCATGAGGGAGCTTACCCTCACCGGTGCCAGACAAAGGATGACAAGAGGTGAAATATCCGTATATAAGCCTTCCCGCTTTGTCTATGAGATTCCCAGAGAACTGGTGGAGCTCGACACCCCGGTATCGGTCGGTTCCCGGCTGCAGCAGATCAGATCCATGCAAAACAGCTCTTCCCTTTCCCAGGCTTTCGCCGCCGCCCAAAGCAGTTCTTCTGCCTTTTCCCAAAGAAGTACGTTACCCGGCGGCTTTGGCTCCCTCGCCCACGGAGCGCCTGCTTCCCGGCCTCAGAACGCTCCCGCCAGGCCTTCCTCTCTGGAATACGGCGTCGGGGATACCGTCCGTCATATCAAATTCGGCACCGGTATCGTTACCGACCTGCGGGACGGCGGAAGGGATTATGAGGTCACGGTAGACTTTGAACTGTTTGGAGTCAAAAAAATGTTTGCC
>CACZQU010000414.1 GCA_902783305.1 uncultured Lachnospiraceae bacterium
AACATTTGTGAACACGATCCAATTGTTTTTCGTTGATGTCTGTGCTGACCACTGGAAAGAATAAAAAAGAGCGTCTGGGTCAGGTGTTGTCCTTCTCCAGACGCTCAACCGCGAATATCATCCATGACGGTGCGTTGTTCACATCAGCCAGTGAACAGGATGCCTGATTTGCGCACAGGCGGCGCTTTGTGCATGACCGGGCACAAAAAACGGTTGGTCTGCATAGCCGTACAGACGCGGTCGCCTCCGGGGAGGCCCCTGGCCTACTGATAGTTTTACCATTCGATCTGAAAAAAGATGCAGTCATGGAAACCGCTGCGGCAAACTGTGTCGTGGGAAGCAGGTGTTTCTTTCTTCATCCCTGACACAACTGCATTGTAGCACTTATGGGCATTCCTGTCATTAAACCAGTAGTTTATTGCAGAGAAATCAATAAAGAAGTAAGATAGATTTATCGACGGGCACTGACCCGGACCCAGTTCAGGACCTTAAGCCGCATGGGGCGGATGAGACATTTGAGGCTGGTAACACTGAGATCAGGAAAGCAGGCACATTGTGGTAAACCTAAGGATGCACCGTTCACCTTTGGAAAGTGGGCGGTCAGCGCCGGGAGCCTTTACGGAACCTGAAATGATAGGGGGATCCGGATGGGTTATGCGATTCTGGTCAGGTGCTGCCGTTAAGGCTTCATCTGTCAAAGCGAAAGGAGGTGAAGAGAGATGAGTTATCGAGGGAGAAAAAATACAGAGCTGAAACGATCCATGGATAAACGGTCACAGATCCGGGACCAGGATAATCTGTTTTCCTTCCGCCACTCCCGGAGACCCGGGATAAACGGGGTGAGATACCGTTATCGGAAACGGCAGGAGAAGAAACAGATCCTGGAACAGATGGCCAGGAGACGGGAAAAGGCCGCTCTTCTTATTGAGCAGGCTGAAGCACTGTTGAAGGAAGCAGCTCTTTATGAGCCCTGGTGTCCTGAGGAAGCACAAAAGCTTGCGGAAAAGGCTGAAGCACTGAGAATCACATCAGAGGAAATACTTATAAAAGGAATTCCGGAGGACTCTGTACATAAGTCTTACGATATCCGTAAGCCTGACGATGTGTGTAAGTTCAGTCCTGGCAGTGTTCGACCTGTCTGGGAGCATTTAGGTGCTTACAGATCATATATCCCGCCGAAGCGTGAGCCTGATCCGCAGATAACGGCACTTGCCGAAGCGATTTGCTCTGGTGAGCGGAACTTCATGGCCGGCATTTCCTACAGGATCAATCCTGTGGACACGCTGAAAATGATCAGTGCAAGCTCTATTTTCGGAGAACCGCAATATTACCGGGACGGAGAAAACGCCAGAGCCACGGTTCTGAACCAGGTTTACGATATCGACAGCCTGTTTGTCAGGTACAGCCTGAGTATGCTGGATCCCTTCAGGGGAATGAATACCTCTCAGGTGATGGAAAAAGCTGTCGACGATGCGCTGACTGCTGACTTTGAGGCGACGCTGATGTGGGCTGTTGAGCTCCGCAACCAATATCTGATGCGGCTGAATCCTCAGGTCATTCTGGTGAGAGCTTCCATCCATCCCGGCAGACAGGCCTATACCAGTGAGCACCCCGGAGAATTTGCCCGGATTGCCATGAAGGTTATGCGCCGCGGCGATGATGTGGTAAACCAGGTACAATACTGGCTTGCGTCAATGGGGAGCAAGAAACGTATTCCTGCTGTCCTGAAGCGTTCCTGGGCACAGCGGATCAGCGGCATGGACGCTTATTCCATGGCGAAATACCAGCATACCGGTATCGGGATGATCGATGTTGTCCGCATCTGTCACGCGAAAGGTGATCTGGTAAACACCCTGATGCGGGAGGGAAAGGTGCCGATGCCCGAAGGGGAAAACACCTGGGAGAGGCTTCGTGCTTCCGGCATGGGCTGGAAAGACATCCTGAAGGAGATCCGGATGCCGCATATGGCGCTGCTGCGGAACCTGCGCGGTATTTTTTCCGAAGTAAGGGATTCTGAAACCCGGAAAAACGCGCTTGAATTGCTGAAGCGTGGTGTGCGTGGGGGCAGGCAGTTTCCGTTCCGTTTTCTTTCCGCATGGAAAGCAGTGGAGGCGGAAGGAAGCCCATGGTCACGGCAGGTGCAAAATGCACTGGAGGACTGCATGGGAATTGCCTGCGGCAATCTTCCCGCAATGCAGGGGCGATGCGCGTTCCTGACAGACAATTCCGGATCCGCATGGGGTGTGTGTACATCTGAATGGGGAACCATGAGGGTGGCGGAAATCGGGAACCTTAGCGGGGTGATCGGCGCCATGTGCGCTGAAGAAGGGGTGGTATTCCCCTTTGGAGACCGGCTGAAATCTGTCAGAATCCGCAAAGACGAAGGTGTGCTTAAGCAGGCCGATCAGGTCGGAGCGGTCGGCAGAACCTGCGGCTATTCGACGGAGAACGGCATCTGGCTGTTCTTCCGGGACGCCATCATGCACAGGGAGCACTGGGACAATATCTTCGTGTATTCTGACATGCAGGCTGGCCACGGTGGTCTGTACGGAATCCGGCCAGAAGAATATGAAGCGCTGGGTGCCTGCGTCAACGGAAGCTACATTGACGTAAACATGCTGGTAAAGCTGTACCGGGAGCAGGTTAATCCAAAGGTGAATGTATACTGCATTCAGACCGCAGGATATACCAACGTACTGGTTCCGGAATACGGATACCGCACAGCCATCCTCTATGGGTGGACGGGCAGGGAGCTTGTCTTTGCCGCCGCCATGAATCGCATATGGAATGAACTGGAAAACAGGAAACCTGAGATGCAGTAAAATGCAGCCTCAGGTTTTCTTCTTTTACGGAAAGCAAAGTAACGGTTTTTTATGTCTGCAACAGACAAAATCTTCAGTATAAAAGCCCGCGTGCATATTTATTCCACGGTAGAAAAAACAGAGCTCTTTTTGGACGGACACTCTGCAGGGTGTTATCAGACGGGAGAAAATACAGGATATGATGTCGTTTGCGAACTGCCGTATGAGCCGGGGCTTCTGACGGCAAAGTCCACATATGAAGACGGAACGGAAGAGGTTTTTGAGATGCGCACAGCGGACCAGGATGCGCTGAAATATGGATTCCTCTCTGCTAATATCGGCGGCACTGGCAAATTTCTGAAGAATATCCAGGATGGTGATATTGACTAATAGAGGTACCGTGTACCTTTGCAGAGAAGCCCATGTTTTTCGATTCCCTCTTGATTTCTTCGGTGTTTAGAGTATAATGTGGTTAGATTTGGCTAATCTCAGTATTTGGCTTGCTTGCAATGAAAACGGCTTTCCGATAAAGATTCGTTTTCTCTTTTTTAACCGATGGTTAGCCATATCTAACATCAGTTTAAGTACTTTACTGTGTCTCATATATTGAAGGGTAGATGCATTATGTCTGTCAGAGAAAAATCTAAACGATTTCTGATCATCGGCATCATCGGATGCCTTCTGTATGTGCTCGGCGACTTCCTGTTTGCCGCTACCGGCAAAGGACAGACGACCGAGAGCATCGGCTTCATGGTGCGAGTTGCCTATCTGGAGATGG
>CACZQU010000415.1 GCA_902783305.1 uncultured Lachnospiraceae bacterium
AGGTGACAGCCTGCAGGCTGTCACCTCCCTTCATGACAAATTCAGCCACGCGGAGCGGGGCGGAAAAGCGCCGACAGGCGCGAATTTGGAATGAAGGAAGAGACGGCTGAATAGTAACGTTTTCTGTCATTAATGGTTTTCAGAAATGCCTTATGCTTCTCCCGGGCATTCTTCTTTTTGGAGAAAGCATTCAAGCCCGGCGATCCCCGGATCCTGTCGTCATAAATGCAGCGTAAGCTGCGGGAAAGGAACCTCAATTCCGTTTCGGCAGAACATCGTATAAATTGCCCGATTGATTCCCCTGGTCACTCTGGGGCGGTTTTCCTCATGGCATACTGCCCGGACCAGCAAAACCACGCCGTTATCATCCAGTCGACGCACTCCCAGATATTCCGGATCCTGCAAAAGCTCCGGAATACTCCGGCTCATTCCCTGAAGCTCTGCTTTTATGTATCCTTCCACTTTTTCCAGATCTTCCTCATAGGTGATCTGATACTCCAGGAAAAGATTTGCCGGATGCATCGAAAGATGAACGACATTCTGGATCTCCTTATTGGGAATGATCTTGACATCCTCACTGTCCACGTCGTAGAGCTTTGTCATACGAACTCCAAGTTCCTCTACGATGCCTCTGAAATCGCCGATTCTGACCATATCCCCCACCTGGACATTTCCTTCCTCAAGAAGGAATATCCCGGCAATAATGTCTCCCACCAGGCTGTTCGCCCCAATACCCAGCACTACCGATACGATACCGGCTGATGCCATTAGCGTTGTCGGATTAATACCAAAGAAGACCAACGTACGATAAGCGATCAGAATGATGCCTGCATAAGTCACCATACTTACCAGCATCCGAATGCCGGTTCCCGCCCTGACAGAAAGCATACCTGTCATGATATCCGCCATCCTGCGAAGAAGGAACAGGGCTAACCCGACTTTGAACAAAAAGATCAGGGAAGCCGTCAACGCAAACACATTTATCCCGTACTCCCAGTTTCCCTTCATCACATAGGCTAATATGTCCTCATCGCCCCGATACCATATCAGCATAATCACCGCAATCAGTCCGGCAGAGCCGAACAGGAGATTGCGAAACACTTTCTGCTCCGCTGTTTCTCCCCGACTGCGGTCAGCCGCTCTGATGACTTCCGCATCTGTTCTGTCCGGCCAGGTATACAGTGGAAGACCGATCAGAAGAAGGATCAGAAATGAAAGAACAGCTCCGGTCAACGCAAGAGGAAGGCGTTGCTTCAGCAGTTTTTCCTCCTCAACCGCAACGTAAATCAGATTCTCCCCGCTTTGTCCTGTAACGGCATAGAAGGTTTCCTTGTTCAGGTGGATGAACTGGCAAAGGTTATCCTGCAGGTCTCCATCCTTCAGGCCATAATCCAGAACATATTTACCAATGAGAGTTTCGTCCGGATACCAGAAAAAAGTCCAGTTATCCGTATCCACAACAAAAGCAAAAGCATCCTTTCCCGGCTGTACGGTTCTCAGCGTACCGCCTATGCTTCTTCTCTCCAGAAAGCTGTCTAAATCATAGCTCTTATAAGCAGCACTTACGTATCCGATAATATTGCTTTCTGCCTCTCTCAGCGGCACTAACACAGCGCCTGTATCTGAACCTGTTTCGGAAGAGATGTACGATACATCCAAGGTTGTCTGTTCATCCTCCACGATGGCTGCCTGCGCATGGTCATCCGCCGGTTCCAAAGCAGAATCTTTGGATTCTTCCTGTATCTTTGCATAGCTTACCCCAGGCAGGAAGGAAGAAGAAGCGATCTTTGTGTATCCGTCTTCATCCAGGATCTGCAGATCAACCAGATCCAGTAACTCCACCAGTGTATCCGCTTCCAGTGTAGTGATATTCTCCGGTTTTTTCTCTATATACCAGCAGGCCAGCTTCGCCAGGCTTTTCCGTCCTTTTTCAAACAATTCTGTAAATCCTTCATTGAGAACCTGATTTTCATTCAGTTCTTTCTCGATTCGCGCAAGAAGTACAGAATTGTCCTTTGCCCAGCCTCCCATCAAAAAGAGGGTCTGCAGATAGAAATAGCTCAGGAAAACAACTGAGCTGCAAAAAACCGAGAATATCAGAAGCTTTTTCTTTCTGCCGCTTTCGGTTATCTGCTTCGTAGAATGAATGACCACGGTTTTAGGTCCGGACTCATGCTTTTTCAGAAGAACAGCAGCATAATATACCACGTCAGCCGCGAGGATACCAAAGATCAGCCAGAGAAGCAAACCCGTTGTCTCTCTGTGCTGCATCAGTTCATTTGCCGGGACAGCACAGACTACCCATGCATCCTGTTCCTGATAATACACAGGATAAAGGTACATTGTCTCCCCGTTTATTTTCTCCCAGACAAACTGCCCGTCTTTGATCTCGTCCATATCCATGCCAAGAACGGAAATGTCCTGGCCCTTAAAGGAAGCATCCGGATAATAAAGGATCTCGCCCGTCCTGCAAGACCAGGCAAAAGCAAAGCCTTCCGCGCCAATCACTTCGTTTTTCAGCAGATAGCTCCACGCATCCGTCAGATCCTCAAACAGCATCTGCATCGCACCGTAATCATTGATCACATATGCTTTCTTCTCATCGATCGCCAGTGAATAAAAAATCGGATAGAGGTTGTTCTGTTCATATACACTGTTGCCCCACACCTCCTCCTTCAGGCGCGAATCCTCCAAAGTCCAGCTGAAAAGAGCCATTTTCTCCGTCTGACCGGTTTCAAAGGTTCTGAAAAGAGGTGCATAAACATCGTCCTTCAGGTTTTCAAAATAACCTACATCTGAGTACAGAACATTACCATCCCGATCCACAACCATCAGATCCTGTGCGCCGGTCAGGCTTACCATGTCAGCCAGAAATGTATCTGATTCAGCAAGCTCCGGGCTTTCTCTCGTGACAAAAAGAATAAAGCGAAGAAACGCATGGTGAAGCCGGTCTGCCCAGGCCTGTACGATCTTCCCGCTTTGCTCATACGTTGAAAAAGTCTCCCGGATATAACTGCTGTTCTCTCTCATCTCGTCCTGCATATTCCGCCGCGTCAAGCCTGACTGGGAAGCAAAAAGGATATAACCAAACAGAGCGATACCAGCTATCCCGAAAAGGAATGTCAGTATCATTCTGGTTTTTGCCTTACCTTCCTTTTGCATATTGTGTTGTTTCATTCCTTTCAGGTTCTCCGCAGAAGAAATATGACTCACCATAGTGCAACCGATCCGCTCTCATCTCCTTTAGTCCAGTACGCCGCGTTCTCTTCTGGTTTTACATACACCTTCTCTGCTCCCTCCGGAATCCTGGCTAAAATCTCCTCCGGTGTAATGGAGCCGCCCATCAGGGACTGGATGAAGACAGCAGTCTTTTTCCTCCCGGAGACAGCCTTCTGTTTCTCTTCTGTCGGTGCAGCAATTTTCTCTTTGACCTGAGCTGGCGCTTCCTCCGCAATCTGAGCTGGCGCTTTCTCCTCGACCTGAACTGGCGCGTTCTCCTCGACCTGAGCTGGCGCGTTCTCCTCGACCTGAGCTGGTGCTTTCTCCTCGGCCTGAACTGGCGCGTTCTCCTCGACCTGGGCGTCTGCCTGCTTCTCCTCAACCGAAGAAGGATTGAGTTCTTTTATTTTTCGCAGGATCTCTTCCTTTGGCTTATACTTACCACTTTCATAGCTTCCGATCATTGCAGGCGTCACACCAATCATTCTGGCAAAGGCAGATTTGTTGAGACTGAGGCTTTCCCTTATATTTTTGATGAGAGAAGGGATGTCTCCTTCACCAGCTTTCTTCTCTGCTTCTGCTGCTGCCGCAGTCAGTCTGTTCAGTGCTTTCTCCACTTTCTCCGGGATCGCACAAGACCCCTTCTCATACCTACCCAACAGCATATTCGTAATACCAAGTTTCTCTGCAAGCTGTGCTTTGCTGAGCGATAACGATTCCCTTATCTGTTTCAGTTCTGTATTGGTCATTTTTTCTCCTCTTCTTTCTGCCTTACAGCAGGTGTAATTCCGTTAAGTTCTGTGCAGGTCAAGTGTTTTTGTCTCTGCTTTTCCTTTTTCATCCCGGAAGTGTATTGATCCCCTCCCGAAGAATTTCTTCTTCAGATAACCATTTGCTTTGTTTGTCAATCCTTGAGCTGTCATTCAAATCACTTCTCCTCAAGTGTATACTTTGCTTTCAGCAACGACCCTTCACATAATCCGGTTTTTTTATAGGATATATGCTGTTTATAGTATACCCGAAACTGTTGATTCTTTCAACAAGCAAGCATGATAATCGTAACTGTTCAGCCCTCTGATCAGCAGCACTAAAATAGTTCATGCTGTGCCTTTGGCTTGTATTCCACCAAAACTGTCGTTGCCGGATGGCCATTTCCACAGGTACCATTCCCCTTACACACGGGGAAGCAAAGACCGTGAACTGCAACATGTTCCTGGCAGATTCCGGTCGTTTCTCCCGCTTGTATTGAAATCCTGATTTTTCTGGGGTACAATAACAGCGGCAGGTAAGGAGCTGAGCATAAATGGTTGCAGTGCAAAATGACTCCAACGGATTGTTCCGCGCTTCGCGCTCCCACAATCCTGCCCCTATATTCGTATTCCATGG
>CACZQU010000416.1 GCA_902783305.1 uncultured Lachnospiraceae bacterium
CCATAAAACATGGAACCGGAACAGTTGCCGATGGAGAATAACCCTTCAATCGGCTTGTTCTGCTGATTCAGGACCTGTGAAAACTCATTGACCTGCAATCCGCCGGATGTTGCCAGCGATTCCGCCATCTCACGGGTAGCATAGAACGGGGCAGTGTCAATCCTGTGCATTTTGTCTTTCGGATATCCCAGGTCTACATCACCATCCGCGTCGCACATCTCATTCCAACGATTAATGGAGGCAACGAAGTTTTCAACCGGGACGTCCATAAGTGCGGCCAGCTCTTCCAGCGTGTCAGCCTTTAGCGCGTTTTCACTGGTAGCGGCAGCTGCCCAGACTTCTTTGGGACCGTAGCAGGAGGAAGATGGTGACCACATTTTGTCAACAGCCTCCATCACATTGGCGTCAGTAATGAAATAATCATACCCGCCATACTGTGACTGCATGGCAGATGCCAGATGATCGTAGGTCTCATATTCGCCGATAAAACGTTTGCCTTCGCTGTTGACGCGCACATACGGCATCAGCTGCATAGGATCCAGCATCAGCGGGTGAGGGTACTCATCCTCCATTGCTCCAATAGCCTTTGCCATTTCATGCCCGTCACCTGTACAGTTGCGGGCATAGGTCAGCCAGGCTATCAGCTGCAGGTCCCTCGGACGGCAGCATTCTTTCAGCTTCTTCAGGTTGTGCTCATACCCGCCGGTTGCCAGCACTACGCCTTTGGCAGTGTTGACACGGATATAGCCATCCGCATTCTTAATATAAGCACCTGTAACTTTGCCTTCTTCATCTGTGATCAGCTGCACAACAGGGGTCTCATACAGTATTTCCGCACCAGCGTCCAGTACTTTGCCTGTAAAGTATTCCAGCATCTCTGCCGGGGAGCCAAAGGGAATGTTAATTGACGTGTTCCAGCTGTGGTCACCGGAAGTCACGTCATATTTATCTTTGAAATCCGGGAACTCAACGCCGGAATACCCAAAGAATGTCAGCTTGTAATCTTCGTCCTCGAATGGCATCTGGTCCAGCCACCAGTCCACAGCTTCCCCGTTCGTCTCTATGAGTTTTTTGTAGAGCATGGGGTTAGCACGGTAACCGTTCTTTATCATAGCTTCGTTGAATATCTCGTCTTTATCAAATTCCACCCCGTACATTTTATGGATCCGGTCGTCCAGACCGCCAATTGTCATGGAATTGATAAGGCCGCTGTCATTCTTCTCCGCCACAAGGGTCTTAAGCCCATGCTGGGCACAGGAGAGTGCGCAGGCGATGCCGGACGGGCCAAACCCGCAAACCAGGACATCTACGTCCTTGGTTTCGGAGACCTTTGACTCGTCAACTGGTTCCTCTTCATATGCAATAACGCCTTCGCCTGCTGCCACAGGAGAATAATTTTCTGCAGGCTCACATGCAGGCCAATTGGCCGCACCATCTGATGCAGTATCTGCAGTTTCCTCCTGGTCCGGAGCCATGGTTACGACTGTACCACCTGCCTGCCGGATACAGTCGGCGGCTGCTTCCTTGACAGCATTGCCTGTCACAGTGGCACCGGACACACCGTCAATCTCAAGGCTTTGTGCTGAAAGGATCTGTTCCCTCAGTACGTCCCCAGCTGCCGCGCCGATACCTTGTGTTTCACCGCTGACATCGATTACCACATCCGTGATGCTCGTCTCGTCAAACGTCATGGTAACTGTAACTGTGCTCTCCATGCCCTGTGCACTGGCTGTGTAGGTGCCTGGCGTATATCCGCCCGGACTGTTCTCCCCTGCAAATGCAGTCAGCTGCATCAAAGCAGAACCCGCAATAGTGGCAGCCGCTCCCTTCAGGAACGACCGGCGTGTAAGAATTTGCCTGTTCATGGAAAACCTCCTCATGCAAACAGAATTACAAGTATTACGACAGTATAATATCATACGTGGGACTATCCGAAAAGGCATATTTTTGTATATACCGGTAACATAGAGCACTGTGCACGGTGAAATAGAGCCACCCTTCCGGTTATAAAGAGCCATCTAACCGGGGACAGAGCCACAATCTTTCCGCTTGGCTGAGCCATCCGGTATCAGACCGTTGCTACTAAGTCAGATTGACAAATCCCTGTTCTGTTTAGGTGACAGGTAGATCCTGCCGATAGGTGTGCTTTCAATCGCTTGACTGACTCATATCGTGATCCAGAGGGGCTGTCAAGGCCGCCGAAGGCGTTTATATAGCCTTGACTGGCCTTCTGGAGCCTTTTTTTTGTTGTATCATACCGATTACTTTTCCGAATCTCCCCGTTGATAAAGCATCCTGACTGCTAATCTCAAGACTTGCCTGGTGAGTAGCGACCTTTATGTACATAGTCTCTTTGCCTCCTCCGTGTCTTTTCATATAACAGTGAATAGTAACCATACAAAGATACTACCAGGTGTTTATACAGCATACTACTTGACAAGCCATAGCATCTATTGTATATTATATAGTATCTTCCAGATATTATTAAATAAGCATATGATCATTATCAATTCATGAATTTTGACAGAAGATCCGGAGGATGCCATGAAAGCAGAAGATGACGAAAAAGAATTTCTTGAGTCATACGATCCTTCAATATATGACCGCCCATCCGTAGCAGTTGACATACTGCCGTTTACTCAGGAAACGGGCAGACTGAAAATCATAATGGTGAAAAGGGGAAAACCGCCGTTCAAGGACGCATGGGCACTGCCTGGAGGGTTCATGCGGATAAACGAGTCCGCAGACGAGGCGGCCATGAGGGAGCTGGAAGAAGAAACCGGCATGAAAGCGTCAAGGATCGAACAGCTCTATACGTTTTCTGATCCCGGAAGGGACCCAAGGATGAGAGTACTGTCTGTTGCATACCTGTGTATTATAGCAGAAGGTCCCATATCTCTGGCAGCCGGGACGGATGCATCTGAAGCAGAAGTATTTACTGTAGCAGACCGGAACCCCCTGGAGCTTATCAGTACCAGTGGAGCCGTAATCCATGAGGACAATCTGGCTTTTGACCATGCGGAAATCATCAGGACAGCGCTCGCAAGGATGGAAGGGAAGGCGTGGTATACGGATATCGCATTCGCGTTTCTGAGGGACAGGGAGTCTTTCACTTATAAGGAACTGATGTATGCGTTTGAAGCAGTCCTGGGAAAGCCACAGGTCCCCAGCAATTTCCGGCGGAAGGTGAACGGGATCTGGAGAATCGAACCGACAGGGAAATACGGGCCACAAAGTGGACTGAGAATACCGGAGCTTTTCCGCTTTGCGGGACGGAATGAAAAGTAACAGATCGAACTACTGGATTCAACAGGCAGATGGAGACTGGCCAGTCACAGGATATCCTGCTTGATAAATCAGCATAACAGAAAGAAAGTAGTTTTCGGCAGTAAAAACAATAATAACCAGAACAGGAGAACCGAAAAGGGGGTATTCAAGATGTTTGAAAACGGCTTTGGAGGAATGATGAACGGAATATTCGGGAAAGTGGCCCCGGGAATGTGCCGGATTTCCATGAATGGTGGAATTGCAGTAAAAACAGCAAACGGGTATAAAGAATTCGACGTGGACAGTGGAAGACTGACGAACTGTGACAGCTTTGTGCTGGACGTCGGGGACGACATGTTCTTCTGCGTCCCAACGAACAAGGCGTCCAAAGGGGATATCATCCTGGTCGGAGGAAAACCAAAATGTGTCATAAGCGCCGGAAAAGACACGATCAAAGTCCTTGGATACGAGGACGGGCAGATCCAGGAGCTTGTACCTGAACGTCATATGTTCCTTGGCGAAACCTATTTCTATGGAAAGATCGTTTCCATCTTCGGGAAACGCAAGGGCAGCAAGAAGAAAGGCATGAGCAATATCATGAAGTACATGTTCCTGTCCCAGATGATGAAAGGAAAAGGAACAGATGGAAGCAGCTCCGGTATAGCCCAGTATCTCCCGTTTATGCTCATGAGCGGGAACGGCGGATTCATGGATGGCCTTTTTGATTTCATGGACGAAGTAGATGATGACGTAGAAGCTACGGACGGTGGTGAAGAGTAAAACCGCAGAATTCAAAAGAAAGGGGGATTGAATTATGGGAAGCGGAAGCTGGAAGAGGGAGGAATTCCACAGATACTCGAAAAGCAGGGGAGAAAAGCTGGATGCATCTGACAGGGTTGTTTCCAGCATGAACATCCAGGAACGGTTCAAAGAGAAGAAAATTCATCGGGACCTTGATCCCTTTAAAATCATGAGGGAATGCAGGGACACGGAAGAACACCCGGAAACCAGGCCGGTAATTATCGGCCTGGATGTTACCGGAAGCATGTCGGATGTCCTGGAAGAAACGGCGAGGTGCATCGGCACTGTAATGAACAATATCATAACAGCAGGAGAAACGATCCCGGAAGCAAAGGATGTGGAATTCTGCATTGCGGCATATGGCGATTTTGCTTACGACAAAGCTCCGGTACAGTTTTCCCAGTTTGAATCGGATACGAGGATTGCGGAACATCTGGACAAGGTATACTTTGAACGCGGCGGAGGAGGGAATTCCTTCGAGTCTACGTCAGCCATATGGTACATGGGTTCCAGGCACTGCGACCTGGACTGCTGGAAGCGGGGGAGGAAGGGAATTATAATCACTGTCGGGGATGAAGAATGCCCGCCATACCTTCCGCAAGAGCCTTTGGAAAGAGCCACAGGGGACAGACTGCAGGGAGATGTCCTGACGAAAGATCTTTATGCGGAAGCTTCCATGAAATACGAGATACACCACATCCATGTCCTGCATAGATGGAAGAACCCGCTTATCCGGAAGACATGGGAGGAAGCTGTCGGCGAACAGAATTACCATGAGACCGAAGTAAACGGATTGGGGAACCTGATTACCAGTATTGTTCTGGCTGCCGGTAAAGAGCAAACAAGCGTTCACGCAGGCGAAGGGCTGATTTCCTGGTAAAAAAAGGAAATTCCTGGCACAAAGGTTTATAAGAGGGGGCGGAGATATGCCAAAGACAAAGATAAAAGTTGTCATCGGTGCGAACTTCGGTGACTGCGGCAAGGGCCTGGCAGTGGATTATTTCTCCGCCTCCTTGCCTGGCCGGGTACTGAATGTCCTGTCCAACGGCGGGCC
>CACZQU010000417.1 GCA_902783305.1 uncultured Lachnospiraceae bacterium
CCGGCGCGGATTCTTCCTCCGTTTCCGGCGCGGTACCTTCTTCTGCTTCCGGCGTGGATTCTTCTTCCGTTTCCGGTCCGGCAGCCTCATCCGTTTCCGGTGCGGAATCGGAGGCTGTATCCGATGAAGAGGCTGAAGTACTCAGGCCTGTCAGAGAAGACCAGCTGGAGGATGACGTAGCGGAATCAGAAGCTGCTTCTTCCCCGGTCTGTTCCGATGTCTGCTGCGTCGGTACATCCAATGCAGGAATCCCGATCGATTCCATGTTGTCTCCCACGCAGTACCGCAGCTGACCATCCAGGTTCACTGCAAGCCATTGCCGGTCTGCAGCGTCTGTCTCACCAAGTACGAGAACCTCCTGTCCCTCAGCAAAGGAACCGACCTGTCCGGAACTGATATCCGCACCTTCGCGGACATTCAGAGACTGGATTACCCGCATACGCGAAGGAATATCATATGCTTTTACCGGGACTGTCGACTTTTCCGTTCCGTCCGTATCCACATAGGTTGAATAGGTAAAGCCATCCTCATAGTACAGGCGGAAATCCGAAGCCTGAACAAGCGGAAGTCCAAGAAATACCAGGCTTTCTCCATCGTCTCCCTCCAGACGGAGATCATAGGAAAGAACTGCCGCGTCATAAACGCTTTCCTCTGAGCCCTCGAGCAGATTACCGCTCCATTCCTGAGTACCGGTGGGACGCGCATATACCGCAGATGTCACCTGATCCGCAAAGCTTTGGACGGTCACATCCTCCTGCGGAAAAACCGGAATCACCGTTTCAGACTCTGCCGCACCCGTGGACCAGGCGCCAATACCACTCATCGCCAATGCAAGAATGCAAAGTACTGCTGTTTTTTTATTCCCCATATCTCCTCCATCAATCTGTACTCACGGGAACAAATCAATGAAAAATACATGTTTGTTCCCCGCAGTAGAATATGCAGTTACACTATACTTCTGCCTGCGGCAGTCTTTACGTGTAATTCCTCCGCCCTCTGACTTGTCTTCGCAAGCATCTGCTGCGTTGTCGTCAGTTGGCGATGTAGACTCTGTCACGAAATCAATCTTCACCGGTTATTCCGCAGTTCCTTAGCTGCAGGAAAAAACCGCGACAGACAGGCTTGCCAGGTTTACAAAGATGGAATATCTGCGTTCGTCACATTCTTTTTCCATCGCCCGGACCGGATCCGGATTCACAAAGCCGGTACCTCCATACTGCAAAGCATCCGTATTAAAAATCTCCCGATACTCACCGGCATAGGGGACTCCTATCCGATAATCCCCGTAATTCAGTCCGGAAAAATTGGCAGCAACCAGAAGATCCTCCTCCGGGTTTGCTGTCTTTCTGAGGAAAACAAGGACATTCTCCCTGTTTTTGGTCAGCTGAATCCATTCGAAGCCCTCCGGGCTGGAATCCAGCGCATACAGAGCCGGATGCTCTCTGTAGAGCTTATTGAGATCCGCAAGAAAACAAAGCTCCGCTTCACTTCCCTCCTCATCCGGCAAAAGCGCAACCGTTTCCTTGCATCCGGGATGGACATACATATATGCCAGCGCCTGCCTCAGCTGGGAGTGCTTCTGGCTGATCGATCCCGGAAGATGGTCCAGGAAAGAGGAAAAAGATCCGATATCTCTCCTGCCTAATGTCAGGATATAGTGTTCACAGTAAGCATACAACATGGAAAGCGTCAGCTGATCATGACCCCCGCTTCGCATAAGCGGATCCATTGTCATATACGAAAGAAAATCCCTTGTCCACCCCCCGCTCCATTTATAGTCAAAGCCCGGGTGATCGTTTTCGACCTGATCCGTCAGCTCCGGCCACAGACCGTCCTCCTGAGCAATCATCAGCACCCCGGGCTGCATCCGGTGTAAAACGGAATTCAGATGCTTGATAAACTCCACAGCATGGAGATTTTCGTTTGAGCCATAGTAATTCGGCTTCCAGGATCCGTTCTGCCGGCCGTAATCCAGATAAAGCATCGCGTCCACGTCATCCAGCCTCAGACCGTCCACATGAAACTCATTCAGCCAGTAACAGGCATTGGAAATCAGAAAGTCCTTTACCATAGGGCTGTCATAATTGTAGAGCATCGTTCCCCAGAACGGGTGGACATTGGCAGAAGGATCCGGGATTTCATAAAGCATTGTGCCGTCAAAGCGCTCCAGACCCTCCGGAAAACGGGGGAACTGAGCCGCGCACCAGTCCAGGATTACACCTGTTCCGGCTTTGTGAAGGGCATTGATCAGCTCCTTCAGCTTACGCGCACCTCCGACTCTTTGTGCCACACTGAAATATGCCGCCGTGGAATATCCGTCTGAATCAGGATCCAGGCACTCCATGACCGGCAGCAGCTCAACATGCGTATATCCGGTATCGGAAGCGTAACGCACAATACTGTCCATGTCCTCCCACTGTGTCAGCTTCAGCTCCAGAATCGACACCGGCTGATCACGCAAGGCAAAGCAGTGCCTTTGAAGCAGCCACTCCCTGTCCTCCCAGTCGAAATCATCCTCTCCCGAGGTCAGGGAAATCAAAGAGTATTTTTCTCCCGCCTTCGTCAGAAGCGAACTTCTCCCATAGGGATCCGCTTTGCGGAACACCCCTTCTGATTTGGTACGGATTTCATACATATAAGGAGTGTCTTCCTTGATCCCGGGAACGAAAAGCTCAAAAATCCCGGACATCGGCATACGGTGCATGGGAAGCATCCTGCCGTCCCAGCCTGTGAAATCCCCGACTATGCTGACACGCATGGCGTTCGGCGCCCAAACCGCAAAATATGTTCCCTCGACACCCTCCAGTGTCATGGTATGAGAACCCAGACTGGTATAGGCGTCATAGTAAACCCCTGCACAAAACGCGCGCTCCTCCGCCTCGGTAATCAGGCAGGGGAAAGCATAGGCGTCTTCAAATTCTTTCGTTTCTTCCCCGTTTCTGACCTGAAACCGATATGAAGGAATCTTTTTGCCCGGAATCATCACGGCAAAATACCCGGACTCGTCTTCCTTCACCATCGGATAGATTTTCCGGCCGGTTTTTACGCAAACCTCCTCAGCCTGAGGGAAAAAGCCCTGAATCAATATCCCGTCGGAAGTCAGCCTGGGAGCCATGACATCCTTTGGCGACTGCTCCTCCGCGTATATGACTGCCTCTATCCTGGGCCAATTCATATAGGAATACGCCAGATCCTCCATACATTCCCTCCCTCCAACAAGCAAATATTCTCTGCTGCCGCACCGTCCCGCTCCCACGGCTCATCCACCGCGGGCAGCCAGCCTGGTATGCATGCGGCTACCCTGATAATATCTTATCTTACCATTGAAGAGAAGAATTGTGAAGCATTTTCTTCTCCCTTGACAAGCAGTATGAAAATGAACTAGTATTAATTCGGTACTATTCCGAAACAACAATCGAAACTATTCAGTATTTTGCGGGAAAACTTTATATTCCGACAATTGGCTGCAGTGCAGTCCATGTAACCAAAGGCAGATACTTCCATTCCTGGCTGTTACGAGGGATAAACACCAACGTTTCTGTTATATACTTTATTATGACGGCAGAACTGCCGTACGGGAGGAGGATACTATGGAAAACAGGCAATATGATGTCACCGCACTGGGTGAACTGCTCATTGATTTTACAGAGAACGGTACGAGCAGTCAGGGAAACCCTCTGCTGGAAGCCAATCCTGGCGGCGCACCCTGCAACGTCCTCGCCATGCTGGCCAAGCTTGGCAAAAAAACAGCCTTCATTGGAAAAGTAGGTAAAGATCAGTTTGGCACGCAGCTGGAAACTGCTGTCAAGGAAGTTGGAATCGATACCCGTAATCTTATCTTTGACCGTGAAGTCCATACCACCCTGGCTTTTGTCCACACCTACCCCGGAGGGGACAGAGATTTCTCCTTTTACCGCAATCCCGGCGCCGATATGATGCTGACCAAAGAGGATATCCAGGAGGATCTGATCCGTTCTTCCCGTATTTTCCATTTCGGGACCCTGTCCTCTACCCATCCCGGAGTCCGGGAAGCCACAAGACATGCTCTTGATCTTGCCAGAAAAGCCGGTTGTCTGGTCTCCTTTGATCCGAATCTTCGTCCTCCGCTCTGGAAGGATCTGGCCGATGCCAAAGCAGAAATCGAATACGGCCTTGGACACTGTGATATCCTCAAAATCTCGGATAACGAAGTAGAATTTCTTTACGGAACGACAGACTATGATAAAGCTGCCGCTGTCATGAAGGAGAAATATCAGATTCCCCTGATCCTGATCACCATGGGAGGAGAAGGGAGCCGGGCCTATTACCAGGATCTGAAGGCCGAGGCAGCGCCCTTCCTGACCGACCGTACCATCGAAACCACAGGCGCCGGTGACACCTTCTGCGCCAGTTCTCTGAATTTTGTGCTGGAGAATGGTCTTACCGGACTTACCCGGGAGGATCTGACAAAGCTCCTCACCTTTGCCAACGCTGCGGCTTCCCTCGTCACCACACGCAAAGGTGCTCTCAGGGTCATGCCCACACGTGACGAAGTGCTGGACTACATTGCTTCCAGCGGAAGGACACTATAAGAATTGACCTGGAAATCCCTGGATCACCTTTTTCCATTCATCCTGTGGATTGATCCCAAAACACTGATACGATCTGCTTCACCAGGTTTTCCTGGCGGAAGAAGCAAAGGCAGGGAAAGCCCTGCCTTTGCTTTTTTCCGGCTGAAAACCTGCCGGTCAACCGGGGGCACCCGGAAAGCGTTCTTATGAGTACCCCTGACTGACCCTCATCACTCCTTCCACGGCCCGGTTCATGGCATTGGTGTAGCCGATGATTTTCTTTACGTATTCCACTACGACAGCGGTAAGAAGGCTGATCAGCAGCAGCATTCCTGCTACAGCCCACCAGTACCGCAGGGAAAACAGGAAATCATGAAGCCAGTTGATACGGTAGAAATTGTGGATGTAATAAATATTCATGGAATAGAATCCGAGGAACGCCAGGATATCAGAAAACAGAGGTATCCTGGACCACAAAACCACTACCGAATATACGACGATCATTGTACACAGCGTCATGGTGATATCCTGTTCGATCGTATGGAATCCAAAATAGAAAATCCGATAGCCGGCTGCCATGAGGAAAAGAGCCAGTATTGCCTTACCGGCCCGGAAAACCAGAGCCCTGTGGGCATCCCCCTCCTCCCCCAGCCTCCGGATCCTTCCCCACAGATCAAACCGGGCTGACAGAATCCCTGCAGCTGTCAGAAGAAGGTAATTGTAGTTTCCCGCCTCTCCCTGCAGATGAGTCACTCTGGAGAGCAGCAGCATCAGCAGGATCAGCATCATCGGATGTACTTTTTCTGAAAGGCGGTACAGAAACGGGAGCACAATGATCTGCAGAACCGCCAGACTGATATACCAGAAGGTTCCCAGCAACGTCCTGTCATGGTTCAATGTCCCAAAGCCCAGCAGATCCACGATCAGATTGACAAACCAGATTCCTCCGTTTTCCAGTCCCTCCAGCCTTGACGGTGAAAGAAAAGAGCTGGTGACGTAGCATACCGCATAAGCAAACCAGAAGCCCGCATACAGCTTGAGCAGCCTCCTCACGGTCAGCCAGGCGGCCTGTCTGGCATAATGTTCCCTGACCTTCATCAGGGAAAGAGTCATTCCATATGCGGAAAGAAAAGCAAATATCGGGACACAGATTTTGAAATAACCGGCCGCCTTCAGGATTCCGGCCTGGGAAAGAGGCCAGAAAACAATATCAAACCCTGCAAACCGGTCCTTTGACATGAAGCAATGATGGATCATCAGAATGCAGATGGCAATGCCCTTCGTCACGTTGGTATCCCGAAGGGAGAAGCCTTTCGTTCCTCCCTTCTTTATTTCAGTTGCGCTGCTCATTTTCTCATCCTTTCTGCTTCCGGTCCTGCAAAATCCGTTCCAGAACGCGTCTTGAGGATTCACTGTCGTTAAAGGCAAATGTCCGGTTAATTCTCTCCAGATACTTCTCCCTGGGGCGGCAGCCGGTCTCCATATAGTCCACCAGCACCTCCACCGTCTCCTCCAGCTCATGGGTCACTTCCCCGAAGCCATCCTCCTCGTAGTCAAAGTATCCCTTCACATAGGAATGACCGCCTTCAAAGAAATCATCCGCGTCAAACTGAGCATATACTACAGGTTTTCGCAGATAAGCAAAATCAAACGCGACTGAAGAGTAGTCCGTCACAATCAGATCTGAACAGGCAAATATCTCACGGTAGGGCATGGCCTCGTCAAAGAACAAAACCTCCTCCGGTTTCTGAAACATTGTGATCACCGGAAGAATATTCGGATGTGCCTTAAAGCAAACCGTATACCCGCACCGTTTTGCAGCCTCAAGAAGCTTCGGATGGTTGATCAGGTCGTTATAGAAAGAGAAGAAATCACTTTCAGCAAAAGATGAATCGATCAGCCACTCTCCCTGTTTCCCCCGGCCGCTGGAAAGGGTTTTCCGCCAGGTCGGCATGATGGTTATCCATCTCTTTTCATCATGATAAAGCCTGTCGTATCTGGGAAAGCCCGTCAGCCAGATTTCCTTTTCCTGGTAATAGTAATCCGCTGTCAGGAAGGAACGGTATTCGGCATTCGTTGCGGCCACCAGACCCCGGATGTTCAGATTATACCGGTTCAGCCAGGCTGACTGGTCATCCTTGGTCACACCGTGCTGGAGAAAGACAAAACGCTGGTCGCAGACCAGGTCACTGTAATAAGGCCCATATTTTTTAAAGGGCTTCACCACAACAAAATTTCCCTGGGAAGAGATGATATATTCACTCAGCAGATGATAAATCTTGTGTTTCAGCGACATTGGCTCAATCACCTTGCCATATTCCCGGATCCGGTGGTAATCGGCGGTATTTTTCCGCATCACAAAATATGGCTCCACTCCATCGACGGGGTGATCCTTCAGATATCTGAAAAAGGCTTCACCATTGTCATCCGCCATATTCGGCCTGTCCGAAATCAGCCAGACGTTCTTCTTCAGGTGCTTTCTCACCACCTCAGCTGCCATACGGGTCAGAACCGCCCTTTTGCCATAGTGTCTGAACATGGAAACATACATTTTCCATGTATATTTCTTTTGCTTCTTCCGGGTTCCGGCCTCCACAAAGATCTCGTTCTTTTCCGGATCATGGGAAAGAATCCAGCCATCCTTACTGTAAGCAAGAAAGCATCGTCCTGACAGCGGAGCAAAGTAGCCAAAATGAATGACCTTGTTAAAATATCTTCCCTCTTCCGTATCAAAGAAAAAGGTCAGCTTTTCCGGCTCCCTTGCCGCATCATTTACTGACTCGGGAATCTCCATGGAAGCCAGAAAGGTATTCCCCTGCATGATTTGTTTTTCAAACCAGAATAACTCATTGATGCGCTTCAGCCTGCGTCCAAATACAGCAGTATCCCCCAGCATGAAGCCGGCATTCTGCTCTTCATGCTTCCACAGCACGGATTCCCAGACAACCGTCAGGGTCCGGTGATGCAGGGTCATAAAAAAGATTCTCATCGGATTGGACTCCGGGTTTAAGATTCTCTCCCGTTCCTCCCTCTCCTCATCCCCGGCCTCCGGATTCGCCTTAATCAGGCCGTTGTTGAGAATATACTGTTTATAGGCCATGGTAAATCCATTGTGGAAAATCAGTGCCTTATCATCCTTCACCAGTCCCAGAAGCTCTTCGGTTTTCTGCCTGAAGCCGGTACCGGCATTCTCCGTCCCATCCTTGCCCCGCCGGGAAGTCAGAATAAAGCCGCGCAGGAAGTAAAGGATATTGTACTCCACGAAACAACGTCTGTCGGGGAACTGTCCGCACAGTGCGAAAAGCCTCGGAATAAATCCGTCCAGAAGGAAAGTAATTTTCCTTATATCCCCGGAGATTCCGTCCCACATCATCGTTTCCACGCTGCGGCCTCCCGAACGGAGCCTTTTGTCAAGAGGCACACAGGTTCCGTAACGGGCAAGCGAGCGTAGAACAAGCTCCCAGATTGCAAAGATTTCCCCTGTTTTCCCTGCCGCGTACTGTTCCTTGGAATAATCTGATTCCCCCGGGGGATTCCGGTTCTCCCGGCCTTCTCCTGTGGCAGGATCTGCCGGTTTTATTTCTTCCGGATCCGGGTCCCCCGGCACCTTGCCTGCTGCCGGTCCTTCCCCTGTCCCTTGCATGGACCGGTAACAGGACGGCAGATCTGTCATGGATAAGGCTTCGTCTGCCGGGATCAGGAAGCAGGGATAACACAAGGCGGGAAGCATAAAATGGTTGTCCAGACCCCATCCCTTTTCATTCGTTCTGCGGTATTCATTAACCGCTTTTTCAAAGGCCGGCTGGCTCCCTCCCCGCACGTGGAAAAGATAAGGAACCTCCCCATAACGCTTCCAGGCCTTCTCCACAAAATCCAGCCAGTTATATCCATAGCTGATTCCGGAACGGGTAAAGCATAGATATCCGTCCTCCCATCCCTCTGCCGCGCGGGAAAAGTCCCAGCTTTCGGTGACCTTTCCAAAACCACGGGCAAGCCGCTTTCTTTCCTCGACCTCTTCCGCATCGGAAATCGCGCTGAAGTCCACACGTTCCTCCCACTGCTCGTAGGTCTCATAGCACACCGTCTCATCCATCCAGCGGTAATGACGGATTTTGTCCGCATTCATGCTCAGAAGCTCCAGCACGGTCTTCTGGGGAATGGAGGGATCAATCTGCACATACGCGGCTTCCACCTGCCAGCCATAAGAGCGTTCATTGGCAAAGAGACTCCGAAGGGCCGCAGTACACTTCAAATGATCATAATCATACAGAATAAACCGTATCTTTTTTTGCATCCTCTGTCCCTCTCCTTGTCTCCTTCAGCAGGACAATCGCATAATCTTTGTACAAGGCACGAGCCAGGAGCTGTCTGCTCCCGGCTCGCTGCTCTCCACTGTTCCTTTTCCTCTTTTACAATTGTTCATTCAAAGCTGAAGCTATTCACAGCACGTGGGGGATCTCACCGTTACGGTTTCTTACTTGACAACACGTACCCGGAAAACCCCGCTGGCCTCAGCCAGAGCATCAAGAGATTTCACGGAAGCCGCGTTCTCCAGATCAATCACCGTGTAGGCATATTCCCCTTTGCTCTTGTTTGTCATGTTCGCGATATTCAATCCTTCGCCGCCAAGAATCGTCGTAAACTGTGTCAGCATATTGGGGATATTGCGGTGAAGAATCGTAATCCTGCCGACAGAGACACAGGTACCCATCTCGCAGTCCGGGTAATTCACAGAATTTCTGATATTTCCGTTTTCCAGGTAGTCTCTGAGCTCCTTCACCGCCATTACTGCGCAGTTATCCTCGGACTCCTCCGTGGATGCGCCCAGATGAGGTGTGACAAGGATGTCAGGGTGTCCGGCGACCACGGGATTGGCAAAATCAGTCACATACTTTTTCACCTTTCCGGTATTCAGGGCACTCAGAAGGGCTTCCTCATCTACCAGCACATCCCTGGCAAAATTGAGCAGAACCACTCCCTCCTTCATCTTCTCAAACGCCTGTGTATTGATCATTTTCCGGGTGGAATCCATCAGCGGCACATGGATGGTGATATAGTCGCAATCTGTATAGATTTCATCCAGCGTCTTGCTGTGGTGGATCGTACGGGAAAGATTCCACGCGGCATCCACCGAAATAAAAGGATCATAGCCATATACATCCATGCCAAGGGCAGTCGCAGCGTTCGCCACCATGGTTCCGATCGCTCCCAGCCCGATAATGCCGAGCTTCTTTCCCATGATTTCGCATCCGGCAAATTTCTTCTTTTCTTTTTCCGCGAGCTTGCCGATATCTTCCCTGTCCTTCTCCCGCTGCACCCACTCAATACCACCGACAATATCACGTGAAGCCAGCAGCATTCCGGCCAGCACCAGCTCCTTCACGCCGTTTGCATTGGCTCCCGGCGTGTTAAAGACGACAATTCCCTTCTCCGCATACTCTCTGACAGGAATATTGTTGACGCCTGCACCGGCTCTGGCGACAGCGCAGACACTACGGGGAATCTCCAGCTCACTCATCTGGGCGCTCCGGACCAGAACCGCGTCGGAATTATCCAGTGTTTCAGAAAAACGGTATTGATCCGTGAAACCATCCAATCCCTTTCTGGAAATCGGATTCAGGCAGCTATACTGAAACATCAGATATTATCCTCCTCAAACTTTTTCATAAAGTCCACAAGCTCTGCAACGCCCTGCTTCGGCATTGCGTTGTAGATGCTGGCACGCATGCCGCCGACAGAACGGTGGCCTTTGAGATTGACAAAGCCTGCCGCAGCTGCTTCGCTGACAAATTTCGCGTCCAGATCCTTGTCCCCGGTCACAAAGGGGACGTTCATCAAAGAGCGGTCCTTCGGTACGACCGTTCCCCTGAACAGACGGCTGTGATCAAGGAAATCATAAAGAAGAGCTGCCTTTTCTTCATTACGTTTTTTCATCTCGGTGAGGCCGCCCATTTTTTTCAGCCACTTGAATACTTTTCCGCAGATATAAATGCAGTAGCAGTTCGGCGTATTGTACAAAGAACCGGCATCGGCATGGGTCTTATAGGTCAGCATCGTCGGAGTACCGGGAAGCACATTGTCCGTCACCAGGTCCTCCCGGATCACCGTGATCACCATGCCGGCAGGGCCGATGTTTTTCTGGACTCCTCCGTACAGCAGAGCATATCTGCTCACATCCACCGGTTCCGAAAGAAAACAGGAGGACACATCGGCTACCAGATCCTTGCCTTTGGTATTGGGAAGCTCTCTGAACTTTGTACCGTAGATGGTATTGTTCTCACAAATGTAGACATAATCCGCATCCGGGCTGATCGGAAGATCACTGCAGTCCGGAATATAGGAAAAGACCTTGTCCTCTGATGAGGCAACCTTGTTGGCCTGCCCGAACTTGCCGGCCTCCTGCCATGCTCTTTTTGCCCACTGTCCGGTAACGATATAATCCGCCACGCGGTTTTTCATGAGGTTCATCGGGATCATGGCAAACTGCTGATGGGCACCTCCCTGGAGAAAAAGAACCTTGTAATTGTCAGGTATTCCCATCAGTTCCCTCAGATCGCGCTCTGCCGTGTCGATGATCTCCTGAAAGGCGGAGCTGCGGTGGCTCATTTCCATCACAGACATACCGGTCCCTTTATAATCCATCATCTCGGAAGCCGCTTCACGCAGCACTTCCTCCGGAAGTACAGCGGGACCTGCGGAAAAGTTATACACTCTGCTCATGATTCTTCATATCCTCCTCGTCAAATACTTCGGCTATGCTGGCTCCCGCGGGCACCATCGGGTACACGCTCAGATCCTGGTCAATCAGGCAGTCCAGCACGATGGGGCCATCGCTGGCAAGAGCCTGCTTCAAGGCATCCTCCACCTCCGCGCACGTTGTCACACGGATTCCCTTTGCCCCCATCGCTTCCGCCAGCTTCACAAAATCCACCTTGTCATCCAGCACCGTCGCGGAATATCTCTTTTCATAGAAAAGAGTCTGCCATTGACGGACCATACCCAGCACATGGTTGTTCAGCACAATCTGTACAAGCGGCTTCCCCAGGCGCACTGCCGTCGCGATCTCATTCATGTTCATGCGGAAGCATCCGTCTCCCGCGATATTTACCACGGTCTTGTCCGGGCAGCCGACCTTTGCTCCGATACTGGCCCCCAGGCCGTACCCCATGGTTCCCAGCCCTCCCGAGCTGAGGAAGGTGCGGGGCTTGTCATACCGGTAATACTGCGCCGCCCACATCTGATTCTGCCCTACTTCTGTCACAATAACCGCATTTCCGCCGGTCAGCCTGTAAAGCGTTTCGATAATAAACGGTCCGGTCAGGATATCCTTACGGTAGCTCAGCGGATACCTGCTGCTCAGGTCCATGATATGCTCCGTCCATTCTCTGTGCTGGGCGGGCTTGACGGAGGGAAGAATCCGTTTCAGGACTTCCTTCAGGTCTCCGATGACACAGGTGTCCACCTGTATATTTTTGTTGATCTCCGCGGCATCCACATCAATCTGCAGAATTTTTGCCTTCTTTGCAAAAGTCTGGGGATTCCCGGTGATACGATCCGAAAATCTCGCTCCCAGCACAATGAGGAGATCACATTCCATTACCCCAAGGTTTGACGCCTTTGTTCCATGCATGCCGAGCATGCCCGTATAAAGGGGATCCAGTCCGCTGAAAGCGCCCTTTCCCATCAGGGAATCACACACCGGCGCGTTTATGGTATGCGCCAGCTCACGGACCTCCTGCCATGCGCCGGAGATTACGGCTCCGCCTCCCACAAAAATATACGGCTTCTGCGCCTCATTGATCAGGCGGATGGCCTCCTGAATATCCGTCTCGCGGATTTTTTCGGTGGACGGTTCCACCGGGACGGGATGCTTTGGGGTGAAATCCGTCACTGCAGCCGTAACATCCTTAGGAACGTCCACCAGAACCGGTCCGGGACGGCCGCTCTTTGCGATGCGGAACGCTCTTCGCATCGTATCTGCCAGCTTTGTCACATCCTTGACAATAAAAGAATGCTTTGTCACCGGCATCACGATCCCGGCGATATCCACCTCCTGGAAGGAATCCTTCCCAAGCAGCGAATTGGCGACATTGCATGTCACGGCAACCAACGGCACGGAATCCATATAGGCTGTCGCAATACCGGTCACCAGGTTTGTCGCGCCCGGACCGGAGGTTGCCATACAGACACCAACCTTTCCCGTAGCCCTGGCATAACCATCCGCTGCATGGGAAGCGCCTTGCTCATGGGAGGTCAGAATGTGGGTAATCCTGTCCCTGTATTTGTAAAGGGCATCATATACATTCAGGATCGCTCCCCCGGGATAGCCAAAGACGGTGTCCACTCCCTGTTCCAGCATGCATTCCACAATGATGTCCGAACCATTCAGTTCCAAGTTGCTCTCCTCCTTTTTATCGCGGTACTTCCAGGATGGCGCCCCGGTTTCCGGAGGTCACCATCGCGGCATAACGGGCGAGATATCCGGTCTTTACCCTGGGCTCCCGAGGCTGCCATTTTGCTTTGCGGGCAGCAAGCTCCTCCTGGGACACTTTCAGGTCGATTTTGAGCTCCGGAATATTGACAGAAATGATGTCTCCCTCCTCGACAAGGGCAATCGGACCGCCAACTGCCGCTTCCGGCGAAACATGGCCGATGGAAGCTCCCCGGGAAGCACCGCTGAAGCGCCCGTCCGTGATCAGGGCGACACTGGAGCCCAGACCCATCCCGGCAATCGCGGAAGTCGGGTTGAGCATTTCTCTCATTCCCGGCCCTCCTTTGGGACCCTCATACCGGATAACCACCACGTCGCCCTCTACGATCTTCCCGCCCTTAATCGCGGCGATGGCGTCCTCCTCACAGTCAAATACACGCGCCGGGCCCTCATGGACCATCATCTCCTCCACGACGGCAGAACGCTTCACCACACTGCCGTCCGGCGCGAGATTGCCCCGGAGCACTGCCAGGCCGCCTGTTGCAGAGTAAGGATGATCAATCGGGCGGATAACCTCCGGATTGAGATTTACGCAGCCCTCGATATTCTCTCCCACGGTTTTTCCGGTAACCGTCATACACCCGGTGTGGATGAGACCAAGCTTGTTCAGCTCATTCATGACCGCGTAGACACCGCCTGCCTCATTGAGATCCTCCATATAGGTAGGTCCTGCAGGCGCCAGATGGCAGAGGTTCGGAGTCTTTTCACTGATTTCATTGGCAAAGGAGATATCGAAATCCATCCCGACCTCATGGGCAATCGCAGGCAGATGCAGCATGCTGTTTGTCGAGCAGCCAAGGGCCATATCCACCGTCAGGGCATTGAGTATGGCCTCTTTAGTCATGATGTCCCTCGGACGGATATTCCTTTTGTACATCTCCATTACCTGCATTCCCGCCTGCTTCGCAAGCCGGATTCTTTCCGAATAAACAGCAGGAATCGTTCCGTTGCCTTTCAGCCCCATTCCCAGGACTTCCGTCAGGCAGTTCATACTGTTCGCCGTATACATCCCCGAACATGAGCCGCAGGTCGGGCAGGTTTTTTTCTCGTATTCCAGCAGTCCTTCCTCGTCCAGCTTGCCGGCGGCATAAGCGCCAACCGCCTCGAACATACTGGA